>JALUTL010000172.1:0-10986 GCA_027016475.1 Candidatus Heimdallarchaeota archaeon | reverse complement strand
CTTCATAACCACATTGAAAAGGAAATTGGCGAATATTTCGCTGGGAAAAGGAAATCATTCACCATACCTTTGCATTTGGATGGCATTCCTTTCCAAATGAAAGTTTGGCAGGAACTACTTCGGATCCCTTATGGCGAAACCATTTCATACAAGGAATTGGGTGAACGCGTTGGCAATCCCAAAGCCATGAGGGCTGTTGGCGCGGCAAATGGGGCAAACTCAATCGCCATCATTGTTCCTTGCCATAGGGTCATCAGACATAATGGTCACCTTCAAGGCTATAGAGGTGGCATTCACAGGAAAAAGCGATTATTGGAGCTGGAATCATCCAAACAAGGACAAAAGCGATTGGAAGCATTCTTACATTGAGAGAAAGCCCCCATTTCACCAAGAATGTAGATTACACGTTGAATGTCATATTTATTTGATGAATTCATTTCAAACAGTATTTTAAGGTGTGATATCAGTCTGAATTAAGGCATGGATGAACAGATTTCCTTTTCCCGTCGATACCGAAGTTTTTTGTTAAGTGGAGGAGCAAGAATTTTCACAACTCGGCTATTCAGCTTGATTTACATTTATGTCTTTACTCGGCTGGTTGCTCCAGATATCTATGATAAAATTGTATATTTGGCAACCACTCAGGCCATGCTGATTTTTGCTTCCCATCATGGTCTGCCATTTTCATCTGTTCATTTTGGTTTGGGGAAGAAGAAAGTGGAGGGTGGTGGGATATTGCCATTCCATATGGCATTGACTGTGGGCGTTCCAACTATTGTTATTTTGACTGAATTGGTAGTCTTGGTACCCGGTATATTCTTCCCGGAAACAGCTTACTCATTTGTATACTTCAATCCACAATTACACTTGGCCTATTTGGGCGCAAATATCTTTGCGATAACCTCCGAAGGGTTAATTTATTCACAAGCCGCAATTTTGCGGAGTGACCGGGAAGAGACTCTACGATCTGTCTATTCAATTTCAAACAGCATTTTTGTTCCTTTGGCCTATTTTTATTTTCCGTCTCTAGAGACTGTAGTTGTAACTTGGGCAATATTGCTGTTTTTTGTAAATGTATTGGGTATTATTATGTACCCATACAAAAAAGAAATCATGATGTTCAATTTCTCTTTCATTCGGGATGTTGTAGCCTTTGGTTTTATTGTGAATTTAGGAGGGATCTATCATTCATTCTCACAACGGTATGATCAATACGTTATACTTTTGTCATTTGAGCCAGGTACCTTAGCCAATTTTGCGTTGGCCCAACGGTTGGCAACAATTGCCCTCGAAGGCTTTGGAACTATTTTGACAGGTATTTTCCCATTATTGGTGAAATTGGAGTTGGATAGGGGGAAAGATGCAGTCCGGAAATACTTTACTTCTTTTTTCAAGATAGGGGCATACGGAAGTTCGCTTCTGTTTCTTGGAGTATACGTATTTTCTGACGTTATTGTGCATCTAATATTTGACAGCCGATATTGGGATTCTTTGGAATATCTTCGATGGTTTGCTTGGTCTATGTGGCTGTATTCATTGTTTTACATGGTTTCCATAAAGGTCAATTCCTATGGTTCTAGACGAATTGCTGTCGGCTTGGCGTTGTTCACCGCAACAGTGCGTATTGTATACATAACTATCGGGTCTCAGATCTCCCTGATTGCAATTGTGATGGCTCCTGGTGTTGTTGGGATGTGTGGTGTCATTGCTCTATTTCGATATCCTGAAGCTACCGATTTGACAATTTCAACACAAACAAAAGCCTTGTTGATCGGGGCTGTTCACATGATAGTTGCAACATTAATAGTCATTGCATTTCCGGGGCTGTATTATCGACTTGTCATGGTTGTCATTGCAATGTTTCTCTCCCTCGCGGTAGCTTGGAAATTGGGTTATGTTGATGAAGAGGAAGTTGCAATAATCAAGGCCGTTTTCAAACGTAAAATTTGAACATCAAATGTCCTTTTCCCAATACGAAAGAACTGGTCTAAACCTGTCAACAAAATCTAGGAATCGACGTTCATCCGGAAATCCCCATTGTCCAGTATGGATCGCTAAGGTGTCATCACCAATTTTGTGGAGATTCTGAACTATTCCTGCAATGATGGTTTTGTCATGTCCGTGGCTTGTGGACACAAGTGATCCTAATACACTGGTTGAAGGAGGAAATGTCAAGTTATGGAATGCAGACCCAAATCCTACAATAGCGTCGTTTTCAATTAGAACCTGTTTTGATGTCCAAAAATATTTGATGTTCCACGGGTTTTGCAGAAGCTTCCCATTTTCATGGTTCAATCTGCTCATTACCCGATCCAACCCTTTTTCATCCAATTTCAAAACCTCCTTGAATAATTCTCTCACTTCTGTTTGATGTTGCTCATGAACATAATCTTCTGTTTGCGAAGTGTCTATATTCAACCATTCCGGACTGTAGAATGAACTGATTTCTCCAAGCCTTACCATGTCATCTGTTGGCTTGAATGAGTACTGTTCTGCAAGTTCCTTTGTATTCCCCCAATACTCTCCCGCTCTTGCAATTAATTTGTTAATATTTTTCTTCTTCAATACATTTATCAAGTGACTGATCAAGACTTCACTTGCCTCTTCATGTTCTGGTATAACAAATGGGAATTCAAAAAATGCCTTATGGTCTCCGATGGATGGGTCTGCTGTAATAAACCCAACCATTCGTCCGTTTTTGAATGCATACAAACGCGTTTCGGGATCAAAGGTGCTCTGGGAATATTTATGAAGCAATTGTCCCTTGCGTGTTTGCCCTCCCATTTTCCACTTGTCAAAAATGTATGAGCCTATTCTAACTTGCTCGTCCAAAAACTTTGGACTGTATATTCTTATTTCATACATAGTGGGTCTTTGTGGCATTCGAACCAATTTAAAGTCTTGGTATTGTCTACCAGTTGCTCTTCTCCAATTTTTTCATTGGACGATACGGGAGATCTGATATTTCGTCAACAGGTGGAGGGATGTTTTTTGTTGGATCAAAATCTGGGATTGAAATTTCATGTGTTTCCATATTGTATCGGTAGTATGCCCCAAGTACATGAACTCTAACATCTGTCACACTGAATGGCTTCTTTTCTTCAATTTGTGCAATGTTTGTATGGGATATCGCCCTCCCATCTACAACAACAAGCTGTCTACTTCCCATTACAGTGAGCACCGGATCACTATTTTTGAACAGAATTCCCGTATCCTCTGACAGTCCCAACCCCAGCACTCCTGGATTCAGGCAAACCAAATTGAGAAGTCGAGTCATCCGTCCTCTTTTGATGAAGTGTGAATCAATGATGGCACCATCTAAAAATCCCAACCCTGGGCTTAATTCAATGTTACCCTTATACATGATATCGGACTTGCCACCTGCGATCATTGTTGTTGTCATTGCGGAAGCTCCTGCTGAAGTTCCGGCAATAAACACTCCTCTGTTTCGGGCACGGTTGATTTCCTTCATCAGAAGCGATCCACCCAGCAATGATGTAATCCTGAGCTGGTTTCCACCCGTGAAAAAAATACCTGTTGTATTTCGCATTCTGTCAAGCAATTTTGGATTTTCCGTATCGCTCCTTTTGTCTATCAAAAAAAATTCCACATCTGCAGAAGTTTCCGAAAAGATATCCTTGTAAAGAGGGCCGATTTCTTTGCCGTAATCGGACGCAGTAGGGAGGATGGTGATGACACTGTTCTTGCCTCCCGCTCCTTCAACAAATGTGGAAACAAGAGGGTTGTCGACCTTCAGTTCCATGGCCTCACCTATTGCAAGATACGTGGTTTCCATCCATGCACCATTTTTTTCAAGCCTCTTATACTTGGGGATGATATCCAAGGGCAATGAAACACAAATTAAAATTATATCCAGCATTCAAGATTCTTTGATTAATTTCATAATGATATTATATTTTTCAGCACAAATGAAAAACAGCCCATTTTCAGGAAGAAGCTCAATCCCTTTCCTTATTGCCTCTTCTGGTTCTGGAATTTGAAGAATTTCTCCTTTGAATCCTGCTTTCTCTATTTCGTCTGCGACTATTTTTCCAACTTCTCCTCTTGCTCTGCCCCGCAGATCAATCCATAAATCCTTGAAAATGATGGTATCAACGGAGAAGGTGGCATATATTCTACCCATTTTCCGTAAATGGTTATCACTTCTGTCCCCCGCAGTTAACGCCAAAAGAATGGTTTTTGTGAAATTGTTCTGCTGCTGAAGATTCTCAATGGTTCTTTTTATTTGGATGAGCGCATCTGGATTATGTCAATCACAAAAGTCCTGTTGTTATGCTTCACCAAAGTTTCTCTTCCCAATGTGTTGCTAAATGTCTTCACTGTTTCCGCCGCAACGTCAGGAGAAATCCCTATTCCTATAGCCGTAGCAAGTGCGGTCAATATATTTGACACCAGATAGGTGATTGCACCTTCCAATGCATATTTCAGTTCCTTTACGTGAAGCAATACCTTTGTTTCTTCTCCTTGCTTCAGCATGATTTTACCTGAATCCAGATACACCACATTTTCATGCAGTACAATTCGTTCCTTTTGTTCAGTAAAGGCAAATACCCGTGGTGAATATGGAAACTTGAGTTTACTATCGATAGATTCCTGGAGCATTCGAGAAGTGTGCTCGTTGTCCAAATTCAACGTGATCGATTTTGATGCAGGATACAAAATGAGCTTCTTGACTTCTGCCATCTCTTCAACTGAATGGATGTCCCGCAAGCCTAGATGATCTGCTGTGACATTAGTTATAGTTGCACTTTCTGTTTTGTAAAAAATAACCCCTTCTCGAATCAGTCCTCTTTTGGCTACTTCAAACACCCCTACGCCGATTGGATACAACAGGGTATTTCTAAGTGGCCAAGGGCCCGTAAAATCTCCCAATTGCGGGCAATGACCATCAATGTATATTCCTGAAGTACTTGTTAATCCAATTTTCTTCCCCTCGACTTCCCTAATAATGTGGGCAACTAATCTCGCAGTTGTGGTTTTTCCGTTGGTGCCTGTTATTAGATGCTTTGGAATCGGCTTGGAATTCAGAAGGGTTGAAAAAACAGGTGAGGTTTTCTCCAAATAGTTTTGCAACGCAATAGGCATATCATCCGCATCGCTGATGTCTTTCGGAACCTCCAATCGTTCAAATTGTTTTCCCTCCCCATTTTCAATTTCATCCAAATCGAGAACCGGGAATGGATATGTCATCTATAAGATGTAGTTTTCAACAGTTTGCCTTCGGATGACCACACAATTTTTCCCTCCCCCAATGCCACCAATCTGGAATCATCTTCAGTATCGTAGTATGCAATACCTTTGGTTTCAAGGAATTTCAGCAGCGAATATACCATTGGGTTTTCCAATCGTTCATTACAGTATTGCTTAATTTCATGTCCAACCTCAATGCCCCGTCCTTCATTTATGGATTCAACCATCTCTTCAAAAAGCGTTGAAACAATTGCCCTGTGCTTAAAAGGTACATAAACAGAGAATGGTGTAATCCGTTTGAGGTCTCCGCTTTGTATCTGCTTGTGCAGACATGGAAAGCGTGGGTGTAATACTTTGGATAAACCATCTCCTGTAATTGGCACAATATGTGTTCCAGCTTTTCACAATATGACAATTCTGTTTTCTTGCAATCGGTTTGAAAATTGATGGATGGGTATGCTTCGTCGATTTTCACGCCATCTTCTTTGGTTATGGGCTTCAATCTGAAAATTGCATAAGGGAACTCTATGTGACCTGTCCTCTCAAAAAACAACACTAGCGACCTGTAGTCCAATTCCACAACCATTTCTAAACCCTCAATCTCCCCTATAAATCGATTGGCGATAATGATGACAAAAAGGGAAAAATTTGCTGTTTTTCAATTGCTTTGGTTAGGTTTCTTTTTAACATAACGAGAAGGGATTTCTTGAGTTTATTGTAATGGATTCAATCAGGCAGGTAACACAATTATATGAATGACGTAATTCCAAGAATAATGGAATTGGATTTGCACTTGGAAATTCTCTCTCAACAGATTTTTCGGGGGCCAAATATTTATCACTACAAGCCTGCTATGCTTGTTGTCGTAGACATTGGTGATCTTGAGGACTTTCCTTCAATGAAATTGGAAGGGTTCAATGACAGGCTTTTGTCTCTAATCCCGACATTGGAAGAGCATACATGTAGCCTAGGGTACAGAGGAGGATTTATACAACGACTAACCGAAGATGAAGGGACATGGATGGGGCATATTTTTGAACATGTGGCTATCGAAATCCAGAATTTTGCTGGTATTGACGTTTCTTTCGGGAAGACCCGTCAAGTTAAAGGACAGTTGGGGAGAACCGGCAAAGAAAGCGTGTACAATGTAATTTTTGAATACCGAAATGAAGAAACTGCAGTTGCCGCAACCAAATTGGCAAGAAACGTTGTAAGTTATGCGATTAACCCCGCGGAATATCCAGAATTCGATTACCACCAAGAGCTGAAAGATGTTATTGAAATAGCTGAAGAGTTTGCTTATGGGCCATCTACGGGTTCGATTGTTCAGGAGGCAGAAAGCAGGGGTATTCCCTCCATTCGTTTGCAAAAGCGTTGGTCACTTGTCCAATTTGGTTGGGGAAACCGGCAAAAACGGATCTGGGCATCAACAAGCTCATTGACATCATATATTGCCACTGAAATAGCACAGGAAAAGGAACTGACGCTGCAGATGCTCTATGATGTCGGTATCCTTGTTCCTCGGGGAGGACAAGTGACAACTTTTGAAGACGCATTAAAAGAAGTGAAACGAATTGGTTTCCCCGTGGTTACAAAACCTTCCAACGTCTCACATGGAAGAGGCGTCTATTTAAACATAAAATCTGAAAAAGAGTTGAAAATAGGCTTCGATATGGCAAAAGAATATTCTCGGCATGTTATTGTCGAGCAATATGTACAGGGGAATGACTATCGAGTACTTGTTGTGAATGGACAAATTGTTGCTGCCGCACACAGAGTTCCTGCACACGTCATCGGTGATGGTATGCATTCCATCAAAGAACTGGTTGAAATAGTAAACAATGATCCAAGACGAGGAATTGGACACGAAAAAGTTTTGACTCAAATTAAAATAGATCAGGCTTCCATGGATCTTCTGAAAGCGCAGGGATATACCTTGGACAGTATTCCGCCAAAAGGTGAATTTGTCCAACTGAAGTCCACAGCCAACCTTTCAACAGGAGGTACTGCTATTGATGTGACCGATGTCATTCACTATGACAACATTAGGCTGGCAATCCGTGCAGTCAAAACCATTGGTTTGGATATTGCTGGAGTTGACATCATTGCAGAGGATATATATAGACCACTGCTTGGACAGCGTGGGGTAATAATTGAAGTGAATGCTGCACCTGGTTTACGCATGCATTTGGAACCCACCGAGGGAACTCCTCGTAATGTTGCCAAGCCGATCGTAGATATGCTATTTCCGGATGGATCCGACGGAAGGATTCCATTGATTGCCATTACCGGAACCAACGGGAAAACAACAGTATCTCGATGGACTGCTCATATCCTGAAACTTGCCGGAAAGAAAGTGGGGTTGACCACTACTGATGGAATCTATATTGATGGAGAATTGGAATATGTGGGTGACTGCACAGGGCCATGGAGTGCCAAGGCCGTGCTGAAAGACCCCACTGTCGATTTTGCCGTTTTGGAGACCGCCCGTGGTGGTATTCTGCGGGAAGGACTGGGATGGGACTATTGTGATGTTGGATGTCTTTTGAACATCTCCGACGACCATCTAGGAAGAGGCGGAATCGAAACATTAGAGGACTTGGCCGAGGTCAAGGGTGTGGTCTTGGATCAAATCAAGCCAAGGGGATATGGTGTATTGAATGCAGATGATCCTCTGGTTGTCAAACAACGTCATGGTATTGATGGCAAGATCATCTACATTTCACTGAACTACAAGAACCCGCTTATGAAATCGCATATAGAGGAAGGTGGGGATGCCATCACACTCACCCCCAACGGGGTAATACAAGTGATACGAAACAACTCCCAGACCCCTATCCTCCATGTGAAGGAGATTCCAGCCTGCCATGGAGGGCATGCTGTCTTTAACATCTACAATGCAATGTTTGCCATAGCTGCGACGTTGCCATTTGTTTCTGTTGAGGACATAAAAACCGGCTTGTCTTCATTCAATACCAACTTCAACCTGAGTCCTGGTCGTATGAACATCGAATTCATAAAAGGGGCCAGAGTTATTATAGACTACGGCCACAACCCCGAAGCTCTCAAGGCACAAATCCAACTTGTGGAAGGATTCCACAAGGATCAAAATTTTGTAGGGAGAAAGGCAATTGTCTTCGGAATGCCTGGGGACAGGCCTAATGAGACCATTCGCAAAGCGGCTGAAATTGTTGCAGGACATTATGACATGTCTTTATCAAGGATGATTGGAACCTTTGAGGGAGAAATCCTGGTGAAGTGCCTCAAATCATTGCTGAAACCCTCATGGCCAATGGTGTTGACGAGCACCAAATTGAGCTTTTTTATGGGGACAAAAACGAATTGGATGCAACCACTGCAATGTACAACTGGCTCTCATTAAACGACATTGTTATTCTGCAGGCCGATGATATTGTCCGGGTTCGTGACCATCTTATGAGGAATTTGGCGAACATTGAAACCCAACAGTATGGTCATTATGCACCAGCAGTTCCAAGAGATGCTCCTTCATTCGATTTCGAACATCTTTCCGCGAATGTACCTGAAACTTTGGATGAACCTGCCGACTGACTTATTTGCAAAATGCTTAAGTAGCCGATGTCGCCATTAATATTGAATGCGTGAAATCTTGGCAAAAGATATGCTGGATATGGCAAAAATCATGGAACTAGAACGTCAAGAACTGCCCCCCCTTAAGTGAAAAACAAAGTATAATGAAATGTGCAATCCACGCAATGGCCGTTCAATTGATGGGGAGGTCGGCATTAAGCCAAAAAGTAGCCTATGGTTTATGTATGGATGCACTGATTGAATATTATGAACGCAATAAAATAGAATATGTTCATGGGAATGACTTGCCTGTTGAATTAAGGAAAAAATACACTACAGATATTCTTTACCTGATTGGAAAGAAATTAAAGCAGTTGCTGAAAGCACCTGATTACGAAGTCTATGTAGACAACTTGATTGAAGAAATGTTTGAAGAATATTTGAAATATCTGTTGGAGCGTTGACAATTATAACCACTTTTCTTGTATTTGCAAATGAGCTGTCATTCTAAGTTATTTCAACAGAGACTGAAGCCGGTTTCTCATCGAGGGTTCGTTTGTCATAGTAGGGCAATATAATTCTAGATGCCTTTTCAAAGAACAAATATGACCAAGCCCAATTCAACAAAACCATGACTCTGTTTCTGAAACCAACCAGTTTTATGAGATGCAGTGCTAGCCATGCGATCCATGCAGGAAATCCCTTCATTTTAAGCCGTTTTGTTCTTACAATGGCTTTGTTGCGCCCAAGGATTGTCATTGATCCTTTGTCCTTGTATTCAAAGTCCGTCAGTTTATGTCCGTTTATCTGGGCCAAAATGTTCTTTGCTGTATGTATCCCCATCTGTATCGCAGCAGGTGCCACTTGAGGGATGAATTCTCCTTCAACCTGTGCCACATCGCCTATGGCATACACATCTGGAAAATCATGGGTCTGCAATGTGCGATTAACCAATATCCTGTCGGATCTGCTCAATTTTAATCCCCAATTTCTCAAAAATGAGGGACCTTTAACCCCCGCTGTCCAAATGACTGTTCTAGATTTGATATACATGCCATTGCTGAGTCTTACCCCCTCCTCAGTTACTTCTTGAACCGCGACCCCAGTCAATAAAGCAATTCCCTTCTTAGTCAATTGTTCTGCCGCATAGTTCTGCAAATCTTCTGGATATCCTCGTAGGATGTTGGAGTTTGCCTCAATTAAATGTATTGTGGGTGTTTTTAAATTAAACCCTCGAAAGTCTTTCTTCAACGGCCCCTGTATTAACTCTGCCAATGATGCAGCAAACTCCACACCCGTTGGGCCACCTCCGACAACAACAAAATTGAGCAGCTTCTGTCTTTCAACCTCATCCGTAGTCATGGATGCCTTCTCGAAGCACGAAAGGATTTGATTCCGCAGAGCAATCGCTTGTGGAAGGGTCTTCAGAGGAAAGGCAAACTCTTCTGCACCCTTTGTTCCGAAATATTGAGAGGCACTTCCCACTGCGATTATCAGGAAATCATAGGGGATTTCCCCCTCTGAAGTAAACACCACATTTGCCATTGAATCTACCCTAAGAACTTCTGCAACCATGAAACGAAGTTTTTTCTGCTTTTGGAAGATTTTTCGAACAGGATAGACGATTTGTTCAGCATCCAGCTCTGCGGCCGCAACTTGGTACAGCAAAGGAAGAAAATTGTGAAAATTGTTTCTGTCTATGAGGGTTACCTCAACTGGCTTCTTGTCAAATGTCTTGGCCACCCAAAGCCCTCCAAATCCCGCACCAATTATGACAATCCTTGGACAATAGATCATATCGTATAATAATACGATGAATCAAATGATATTGGTTTAGACAATTGAAATTGTAGATTCGGATTATTTTTGTTCATTTTTCGCACATTCTGGGTGGACATCGAAAAAAGCTTCCCTTGTCTTTCCGAAAAGCGGATTACGGAAATGTAAGATCAATTGGGTATTCTTAATTCAAACTTCAACCCTTGTTCCTACATAATTTTCAATTTTGCACTTGGCTGTTGTCAATTGCCATTGACCTTTGCCACGAGAGAGTGGAATGAACCCACGATTACAATATAACTATGATAATCTATATCATAAATATATTCTCCGAACTTAATATTGCTATAATTGTCCTTTGAGGTTCCTAAATCTATTTGTCATTTATTGCTGAAATTTTGTGAATCTCGCAGTTATATAAAATGTCAATATTGACCAAGCTATTTG
>JALUTL010000171.1 GCA_027016475.1 Candidatus Heimdallarchaeota archaeon | reverse complement strand
CCTTTGAGAAAGGGACTGAGCCGAGAAACCTCAGCACAGGGTTTGAGATCAGCCCTGGAGACAGAGCAGGGCAGAATTTCGCATTTTCCTTGACGGACCTATGACATCGAACACATATCATTGATTCGTTTATATGTAATGCAAAATATTAATATTCTCTCTGAGTGATATAAATTTTGAATATATTCTTGGACAGAAGCACATTTTTGGAAGAGCTGGAACATGTCCTGATGCCTGTTTTTTCACACTTCAACCAATGACAATGCGATTCTATATTGTCAAGCTCTATTGACCAATAATTGAAAAATAACTCCTGATTCTGAAATCTTATTATCTATAGATTTTTATGAGGATAATCCATGTATTACATGATAGAAAATGGGATTCCAAATAACCAACTTTGCAGACTTCTTGAAGAATGCGGGAAAAAACACCATGAACGCCTTGAAAGATCCTAAGGGGACAATTGAAGGAAGGAGGAACTGGTTGGCCCGGAGTTCATTATGGCCTTTGACTTTCGGCATCATGTGCTGTGCATTGGAAATGATGGCTTCTGGAACAGGTAGATTTGATGGTGAACGGTTCGGCGTCATTTATCGACCATCCCCTCGACAAAGTGACGTTCTTGTGGTCAACGGCCCAGTCTCTCACAAGATGGCCCCTCGTTTAAGATTGCTTTGGGATCAAATCCCTGAACCGAAATGGGCAATTGCAATGGGTGAATGCGCCACTTCAGGTGGACCATTTTGGGAATGCTATAGCATCATTGGTGGAGCAGATGAGATTATCCCCATTGATGTCTATCTTCCAGGTTGCCCTGTAAGACCAGAAGCACTCTTCTTCGGAATTGGAGTATTGCAGAAGAAAATTGCAGAAGGTAGCAAATGGCAAAAACCAAAGGTTCCTGACTATATTGATGAAGCAGCACAACTCACCGTTGACGGAGTCGAAAACAAGGCCGGTTGGGACAACATGCCCATTGAAGATGTGGAATCCATTCCTGCACAGGGGCCATTGGCAAAGGGCGGCACAATGGACAGCACAAGAAATCCCTATCCTCATGTAAGTGAATCTTCCTGAACCATTTTCAAAAAAATCTGATAGAATGTTCCTTCTCTAAATGTCCTACATCATTGATTGTTTCTATTGTCATGTAACCGCTCACATCTTTTGAAAGAATCGTCAATGAACAATTCTGTATCCTGAACTCAGTACTCTTCTTCTGCTCTTCTGTCAATCCCATCCAATTATGGATTATTGAAACTATTGTCTGTGAATGACAGACTATTATGACAACCTTGTCATCATAGGCTTGCAAATCCCTCATGAACTCCATAATTCGTTGATCAAACTCCCGCCACGATTCGGCGTTGGGATAGGGCCTCCAATTCATAATGTCCCCCTCTACTTTTGCCTTGATCTTTGCAGCTTCATCTCTGTGCATGCCTTCAACATCCCCTTGGTAAATCTCTCTCAATTTTTCGTTGACGACGATCGGTACGTCAAGTTGTTCCGCTAAATGCTCGGCAGTCTGATAGGCCCGTTTCAAATCTGAAGAAAGTAGAAGCACATTCTTTGGTACCATTTTCTTTAGACGAGTTGCTGTTTTTTTTGCTTGAGCATGTCCCTCTTCTGTAAGTTCAACATCGGACCACCCTCCGATAAATCGATCCTTTTGATGGTAACCCTCTCCATGTCTTATTAGAATTAAGGTCTTTTCCACAACCAATCTTTGATTCACCAACCAAAAATGTATGGTTAGGGCAAGTTATCCCTTTATCATCCTTTTTATGATATTTTATTATTTGCAGGTTGTATGAAGCAAGTAGCAGTAATTGGTGCGGGAGTCATCGGGACTCGTCTTTGCAGATCCTTTTCTGCGCACAACGAGACCATGATCAGATATGTCTGTGATCTTGATCTAGATAAAGCAAAGTCTTTGGCTGATCAATATGGGGCAGAAGCCATAACCTCATATCAAAAGGCATTGCATGATGAGGGAATAGACATTGTCTATATAGGTGTTCCGCCATCCTACCATTCAGAAATAGCTGTTGCTGCCTTGAATGCAGGAAAACATGTCATCTGTGAAAAGCCAATTGCCTCAAATTCGCAGGAATCAAAAAAGATAATCGATGCCAAGAAGCCCGGTCTTGTAACCTGTATTAACCTGCCCTTTCGATTTTCCCCTGCTGTCCCGCGAATGAAGGAGGAAATGAATAATCTGGGAAGATTATACCAAATTGAACTGAAGTTTCGTTTTCCACAATGGCCGAGACCATGGCAGAATGTGCCATGGCTAAAAACTCGAACACAAGGCGGTGCACTTAGAGAAGTTGGAACCCATTACTTCTTTGGGCTGGCAGAACTCTTCGGAAAGGTAGACAAGGTCTGCGCATTGACTTCCTTTGAAAGCGCAGATTCTTGTGAAAATGCATCAACTGCCATTTTTTCTGCCAAAGGGATACCTGGCATCCTTAGCTTGATTATTGGTGGTATAGAACCTGAAGAGAATACTCTGTCAATCTATGGTCAAAATGGAGTTCTTCAGTTTGAAAAATGGTATCTTCTAAAGAGGATTGATGATTCTGGTACACAGGTATTGATTGAAGATAGGGTGAATGCTGAACTTGAGATGGTGGATCATTTTGTGAAGGCAATAGATGGAGACAAACAGGCTGAAGAAAAGTTGGTCTCATTCGAAGATGCCCATAAGGCACAGTTTGTCCTCGAAGGATTTCTTGAATCAAATGGTCAATGGATTGAGTTGTCCTGACCTCTATGAAGGGATGAAGTGATAAATCATCAAACCATTTGCAAAATTCGATTGTTGTTCGGTTTACTTTTTATTGACAAACGACAAATTGAGCCATGAAAAAATTTGTGTCAATAGCAATTCTGTCAGCGATATTGCTTCTAGGGAGCTCCATATTCTTTACCTCAAATGTTCCAAATCTGTTGCCGACATCGGCATCACTGTCAATTGAACAGAATCAGACCTTAACAGAAGGAATTCCAGCCGTTGATCTCCCTCTTCAGACTTCTAACCTCTCAAGCACATATAACATTACTATTGATGTATGGATTATGATGGGTGCTTCCTTTAATGAGACCAAATTTATGGAGAATCTCCCATCTTGGTATGCACCAATTGAACGATATCCAACATCCTATTCTCCCTCAGTTATCTATGATATGAACTACACCATCAACTACAATTTGACTTATTTCACAACACAGGATATTTTGGCCTATAGGAACTTTCTTTATGTCAATGCCCATATTGATGCCTCTCCTTACTTTCTGGATGGCATCAATGAAACTGCTCGTTATATCCCCTCTGCCATCGTAGAAGATTATTTTGAATCACTGAATGTATTAAGACCCACACTCGTATTTCTGGATACATACACAATAGATCCAACCAACTTCCATTATTATTATTACAATATTTCTTCACTAGATCTGGATGGATATTCTAACCCTCGACCATATGGGGCTACCTATCAAATTTCTGGAGGGGGTGAAAAAATTCCACTTCTCTGGTTTGATTATTCCGCTGGCCCTTCTGAATATCGAGATGAAGGCTACTCATTCATTACTTCTTTCGATTCTGAATCATTGGCAGAAAACATGGCCTTCAGGCTCCAGAAAGCAATAGAGCTACGATTCGTCCCCTCTTATCTTTATGAGCCCCTTTTTGCTTATGAGAGGGTAATTTTCGAATTCTTGTTGGTCAACTTGGACAATTCATCATTCGACTACTTTTCCAAAATTGACGCTGAATATTTGATGGATCAATATTCACGATTGAATCCTGCCATTGACTGGCAGTTCAGGCTCAGTGAATGGGATTATTCTCAAGATTCCGTGTTTATGGCCGTGTTGGATTCTGCCAGAAATGATACCACACACAGATATGACGGAGATATGATCTTAAATCATCTAGATAGTGTGTACTCATCACTGTTCAACTCTTCATCAGATGGAGAACTTGTTTTTCCTGTTTTCCTTTTCGCCTTCCCAGATGACTGGATGTTTGATTCGTTCCTTGGAATTGCAAACAACATTGACGGGAAGTTTGCCTATGCTGTTTCTGCAACAAACAGAAATTATGCAAATCCAACTATTGACCTCTATTATCCTAATTGGTTTGTTGGTACGAGTAGCAGCTTGCCATCTGGATACTATACATATATTTACGCATATGCTGGATCATACAATGAAATCTTCGAAGTAAATCTCGAAAGCAACCAAGCCTTGTCCGTTATAGTGCTCGACAATGACGGGTTTGCGCAATATTCATCATCGAAACCTTTCGTACCTTTAGCATATTACAATGGAACTAACTTGTCATTTAATGTATCAGTTCATATCTGGCAACAATATTACTTCATCATTGAAAATTCTGGTTCTGGGACTGCAACCTACAATATTTCTATTAATATATTCCGAGACCGATCCTTTGGATTCAGCTTTGTCTCACTGCATGAAGTTGGTCATGGATTGGGATTGTCCCATCCACACGACGGATGGAGTTGGATAGACTACCAAAACTATGGTTATGGAGAATTTTTGGACTGGCAATGGGATTTGAGCCATACACCAATGACCTACGCCCATCACGTACCCACTTTTTCCATTTTGGAAGTCCGGCACTATCAAAGGTCAATCGCTCCCAAACTGTTTTTTGACTTGTCGTCTCGATATGATCAAGTTCGAACTGAGCTATTGTCTCAAACCCAGTATGTGTCCCATGATGTATACAACGCCGCAACCGACTTTGTCACCCTCATGCTTGATGTTGTGAACGAATATCCTGAATTTGTTGAGGGAAATGTTCCAACCGAGGAGCTTCCGGCTGTTATTCAGGCACTGTACAATGCCTATTCAAACCTGACTGTTGTTGAATCATTTGACCCAACAGTCAATTCTGCAATTACAGTTACGAATGGCAATCCCGAAGACTACAGAATTGTTGTAACCAACACTTGGAACAATGAAACAATTGCCAATTCGACCAATGTTGAGACAATTCCTATTGATGTGACTTGGGTTGTTTTGGATGTACGTGTAATCAGGTTGGCAGATGGCCATGAAAGATCTGTGACCCTTAACTCTTGGGAAAGTTTGGAAATAAACCTTGACTGGCTATTTCCCGTCGAAACTACATCCGTTGCTTCAAATACTTCTGCAACTACGACAACACAAACACACACATCCATTACAATATCAAACAATGTTTCAACAACAAACCTTACCTCATCACCTACTTCGCCAGCATTCCTTCCACTTCATCTTACTCCGATATTTGTAGGAATTTTGATTGCAGTTGCATTCCACAAAGTGAAATCCAAAAAGTTTTCTCTCATCTCCATGACGTAATTAATTTATAAACAATTCCTTGATGGAAGTTGGCGTTTATTTGAGCTTCTTGCGTTTACTTTTCCTGACATATACTATTGTTGCAATTGCAGTCAATGGTGCCCAATAAACCATGGAAACAAACCCTTCTTCTGGAGGAGCCTCATTGGTTAAGGGTGAGGGGTTCCAAGCAAAATCCCAATTCAATTTGGCCAAACTTTGAACAATGTCTCCTTTATGATTGGCAAGGAAGGTTTTGATTTTGCCGAGCACTTCATCATATTTTTTGGAGTCGGCATCAAATTGTGTCACTGATTTGACCAGATTTAACGCCTCATTCAGGAGCCCCTCAGCTTCATCTTTGTCCGAAGTCAGGCTGTCCAAGCTTTCATCCAATAGCTTGAGATACTTGTAATCCTCAATCCCCAATCTAAACAGCTCTAGTCTTATCGAGGAGACCGGTCCATCGACGTCATCCTGTGATGCGTGTTCTGATACCAAATTTCCTGGATAGACAAGGAAACCGTCTCCGTTTTGTGCTACCGTGTCTCCTCTTATTTTTAATGCAGGGCTTGCTTCATACATATCTAAAATTTCACCTGTTTTTGAATTGTACCATGCCATAACTGCCCAGAAATTAACTCCTGCCAAGTTATATTTGAGTACTATCCATGGGAGGATTCGTGAAAATAAGGCAGGGTTTACTATTCCTGGAAGAGATGGAAATTCGTAGTTCCTCTGTTCAACGTCTGGAGACAGTTCTTCTTCATCCTGAGGCAACTCTATCGCCGTCCAAGCCTGCTGGTATATTGTAACCTTTGCTCCTCGATCAATCGCTGGTTGGAGAAAACCTTTGTCCCATTCGATGTCTTCCTGCAAGGCTGCCCATGCTGTAAATTTGTCGTCCAATGGTTCCCATTTTGAGGTATCTGCTTCCAAGTCATATTGAACCACAGGTGAATCCCAATCTATTGATCCGTCAATCCGATAGTGGAACATTAGATCGGTATCACTTGCATCTTTCGTAAGAAGAGCATATTTTGCGATCAACCATGCTATTTCGTCTGAGCTTGGCTCATCCAAATCGTCTATCCAGACCAACCAATGGAAATCCTTGAGGTCTGTTCCCATAACGTATTCTTTAAACTGACGCAGAAAATCTGAATACTTCTCCATGGAATCATCTTGGGCTGCATCCACCACTTCGAATTTCAGGGTATCCGCAAAATTGACAGGTACACGGACAACAGGTTGGTTAAAGTAATCACGATAGATTTGGAAAAGTGGATCCATGTCCGCTTTCCATTCGTCAAATTGCCATTTGCCGTTTTCAAATGTCGGAAGAGTGTCAAGCGCATCAATAGTATCGCTCAGGATGATTCCGCGCTGGGCAAAAAACTCAACATATTTCTTGACCAAAGCATGCCATTCATCCAAAGTGTCAGTATAGGACTGCAATTGCCACAAATCTGCATAGCCTGGATTATACAGTTGAGAATCCTTTGGAACCTCAAAGTCAAGTACATTGATTGACACTTGGATTGATCCTGATATTCCTCCAGTGAAATCAATCGTACCGGTATATTCCCCTGCCGGTATTGAATCTGGAATGTCAACTTGTACCCAAATAGGCTGGTTTTTGGATGCCTTGACTGAGAATGCCTTCGTCAATGGTATAAGGGCATCCGGATAAAGACCCAATGAATAATCATTTACAGATTCAAATAACGTCTCCTCACGAACATTGACATAGTACTCCAAATAAAGGGTGATTGAATCCGTGGGTAAACTACTACTTCCAGAGGTGAAGCTCCCCACTGAAGCAACTATGTCATTTGCATCTGACGAAGGAGATACAACAACTTGGAAGGCATCGTTGCCGCCTTTGGCTACAGACAGGCTGACTGATTGGTCAGTGCCCGGAGTAGTGGACATTGTTCCACTCTGATCCTGAAATATCTTTTCCGTTGCATGCGTAACCCATAGTGTTGATGTGGCTTGGCCTGCAACAAACTCATGATTCAAACCATAAACTGGTTGAATCAGTATGATCATTGCAATCAGATATTTCCATTTCATGGCCTCAAAAAGAGAATATTTAGTATAAAAAATTAACCTGCATTCATTGTTTCCAATGTGTTTTTTGAAAGGGGTTTATGGGATTAAGAGGCCAAACTAAAACTCAAACAGTGTTCTCCTAACTTTACCTCGTAAGGTTGCTTAGTCCCAACAAAATGGATGCTTTCGCAAACAACCTCATTTGATCATTGGCCAATATCGTTTTAAAACATCTTCCATGTAGGAACAACAGCATACGAATAGGCCTATTCTCTTTGTGAGCTCTAGACCTTTATCCTTGCGGTTTTGCTGAATGTGGCGTATTACTTCTCTAACCAGCCCTTCATCAACCAAATCTTGGGTCAATTTTGTATTAAAGAAAATGGCCATTCCATTTTGCTGCCCTGAAACGAATCCTTTACGAGTCGAAACCTTCAAACTCACCAATTCATTTGAAAGTTTGACTCCATTAACCCAAACCGGTTTTCCATCCCGCCACTTTCGAACAGATGATTTTGGAAGTTTCCTGAGTCTGTCTGCGAACATAGTTACTTGTGAACCAAACATCTTTCCAGCGTTTTCATACCTTGGAACCAATGAATAGGACAAATACCAATCTGGGCGTTCCAATAGCCTGATTTTCTTGACGTTTAGCCCTTTTGACAGCAGTGGAAATAGGGCAACAACCCTTTCATCGATATGTTCCAACCACACCTAAGCTTCCCTTTAGGGTTGTCTAAGCTTTATTCCTTCCCGATTTCTCAATTCTCGTCCAAGAACTGCAAGTCGTCGCAATATACTCATTGGAACTAGCTATTTTGCAGTCATTTCTTCAGGTGTTGGAACTTTTCCAAATGGACTGAAGGTTGCAAGTCCGATTTGAATTTTTTCAGCATCTAATACATCAACTCACTTGCAAAAGGAGTCATGGGAGCCATTGCTTTTGATGTTTCCAACAGTACGACAAACAGGGTGTTTTGGGCATGCATGTCCCCATTCCAGACGCGATGCCTACTTAGCCTGATATACCAGTTTGTAACTTCATCCACGAATTGTTCAGTTGCAGAGACTTGTTTGACAAACTCGTAGATTGAATAATTGTACTGGCTTTCTGCTAAGTATTGGTGCAACCTTTCAAGCCTCCATTGATCTAGCGGATCAGTTGGGGATAGATTGTCGCAGGGCTCAAAACCATCCAATTCGGCGTAAGTTACAAAAAATTTCGAGGCATTATACAACAATCCCAGCAATTTGTTCCCTTTTCTTTCACTTGGGTCAAATCTCATTGTTTGAGTATCGTCAAGCTCCGATAGGAACTTATTCAGCCGCTAAAACAGACAAGCTTCAGACGGCTTGGCGAGACGATTTCGCCGCTATCCCATTGGGATGTACCCTTAGGGACTACTTTCTTCAGGATGTTGATTGCCCCATTGATGTCGGCATTCCGTTCCATTCCGCATTTCCTGCACCGGTACAGGCCCCGATACACCCGGTTTCTCTTCCTGACGGTTCCGCAGGATGAGCATGTCTGTGAGGTATATGCCTCATCAACAAACATGACAGTGATACCGTACAGCTCAGCCTTGTATTTTATGCTTAGCTTGAGCATCCTGTATGGAAATTGCTGGAACTGCTGTGAAACCCTCCTGCGCATTCTCAAGCCTCGCTTCATGTCAGCCCATTCGCCGACTATTATGTTTCCGATTTTGTTGCTGAGGCAATGGTTCACAATATATCTTGACAGATGATGCATGAGGTTCCTATATTGTAGCGTTTGATAAACAAGGATTTCAGCTTCTTTCCTTTCTTGATGCCCTGCCTGTCATACTGGGACTTCAACCCCGCAGCCTGCTTGTTCCATCATTGATTGTATGATTTGAAGCCATGTCCTTCAAGGATGAAGTCAGTCTCTTTGGTGGAGACAGCAACCACAAGGTTGTCGAGCCCCAAGTCGAGGCTGAGGTGCTGGTCAAAGTCAAGGTCGGGGATTGTTTCCTCAGGCATGTACAGGAATTCAATCTTGAAATAATCATTGAACTTGGGAATGATCCTGATCCCATGGATTGGTTGGGCCAAAAGGTTGTCAGGAATCCTGACATGCAGGTACTGCCTGCCAAGGTTTTGGATTCCTCTTTTTCCGAAGCTGAGCCGAAGAAACTTCCCCTCCCATTTGATCTGCCTTTGGATGAATTCCAGCTGAAAATGGCCGTCTTTCGGCAGAAACCGGGGAGGCCTGACCATTTCTTCATATTCCCCTTTCTTCTTGAGCTTGAGCAACGCAAGGTAGCTCTGGTATGCCTGAATGACCTTCCGCAGGGTTAATTGAGCGTGATCCGAGGACAGGCTCAAATAGCAGGGATGATCTTTCAATTTATGGAAAAGCTCTTTGAGGGTCAAGACGTGATTGGTCTCCTGATAATTGCTGCCGTATGGTATACAGGGCAAAATAATAGAGGCTTTTGGTCATGTGTGTCATCCGGTGAACCATCTCGTATCCGTCTATTTTTGTCTGGAAATGGTTCTTTTGGGTCTGCACAATTTATGGATCGTATCAGAGCATATATCAGGTTTGGGAGGAGTCATTTCAAAGTGAATATCATGTTTTATGATTCCGATAGCAAACATTGCCCATCGTAGAATACAAACCTTTCATTGCCCTTGGTTTTGTCCTGAACCATTTTTACAAGGTTCATGTTTTCCCAGACCTTCAGAATTTCTTGTTCTACATGATGAGGAGAATTTTGATCGTATCTTTCAAATAACGTCGTTACTAACTTTTCATCGAATTTCGCAATCCCTCAAAAAAATTCCTCCTTTGCTGAGCTGGGTGTATTTTGAAAAACGTATCATGAACGAATTTGGCAATCCCTCATGCTCATGTCTCGTGTTTCATTTCATGTTATAAAAAGGTTTTTTTGCACAAAAGTCCCTTTTTCATTGTCAATTCATTTCTAGGGGAAGAACAAATCTTATCCCTCTTCTGCAAAATGCAAACCCAATGAAAAAGCCCATTTTGCCAGAGGACTATCTGGAACTGAAAAAAGTCAATTCAATAGAAGCGGGCAGGACAACAGTCGCTTGGGTACAGGTTTCACCATCTCCCGCAGACAAGTCATACACTTCCCATATCCGCCTGCTACGAACCGATTCAAATAAAATCCGTCAAATTACATTGGGAAACAAGCAGGATCGCCAGCCCAAGTTTTCTCCTGATGGTTCCAAATTCTTGTTCATCAGCAACAGAGCCAAGAAACCTCAAGTCTATCTGCTGGATCTGGAATTTGGCGGGGAGGCAATTCAATTGACCAAACATCCAAATGGCGTGACATCTGCAACATGGAGCCCTGACAGCAAACGAGTTGCATATACTGCTCCATGGGGAAAGGATGATTCCCTTGAAGAACGGCAGGTGCTGACAGAATATGATCGGAAACGTCTTGAGTTGGAAGAGCAGGAGAAAAAAGAATCCTTGATGGATCCATATGTAACTGAATCACTTGTCTATAGAGAAGGGACTTCTTATCATGATCATAGAAAAGAATTGGTTTATCTATTGGACTTGGATTCCAAATCATCAAGGCAAGTGTCTTCTCGTTGGACAAACCATGTGTCTATAGAATTCTTGGACAATCACTCAATCGTTGCGATTGCGAAAACAGATACTCCCCCTGACCTTTCAAAACGGGTATCTCTGCTCAAGTTCGACCTGAACAGTGATCTTCCACAGGAAGGAAAGATACTTGCTTCATTTACATCATTCTTCGGCACACCCATTGCACCATCCTCTGACGGCAAAAGCGTTGTTGTTCAACGCATAAACGGCGAATCTCTTGCTGGAGCAACTCCAATCCTGTCGTTGGTTGATACCGACACAGGGGAAATGACGGACTGGATATGTCCATTCATTCTATCAGGTGGCTGGATGCCCAAACCCTCGGCTTCCTAGTGAATGAGAAAGGAACAACCGAGCTACGGAAATTTGATTTGAATTCCCGTGAAACATCCATTATTTTCAGAGGGGACGAGGCATTGGAAGGCTGGGCTGAATTGAATGGAACCTTCTACTTTACGGCCAGCAGTGTTCTGCATCCCAGTAGCGTATGGAAATTCGATGGACAACTGACACTAATTGAAGAGCCAAATGCCAAGTATCTTGAAACCCATCTCATTTCCATTCCTGAAGAGCTTTGGATCGAATCTCCCACTGGCCGAAAAATTCAGGCATGGTTCTTCAAACCACATACTTCCGAAGGGAACCCCCCACTCGCACTGCATATCCATGGCGGCCCCCACGTCATGTGGACTCCTGCAGGAACAATGTGGCATGAGTTTCAATGTTTTACTTCAGCAGGATATGCAGTATTGGCTACAAATCCCCACGGTAGTGATGGGTATGGTGAAGAATTCCGAAAATCCATCGTGGGAGAATGGGGTGAAAAAGATTACATCGATCTTGAAAGTGCAGTCGATTTTGTTTTGGATCGCGTCGACTCAAATCGGCTTTATATTCTTGGGGGGTCATATGGATGGTGCATGTGTACCTAGCCATGCCTCCCTGTCTCTTTCACCTATCGGTTCTAGAGACGACAGGGACATCCGCTGATCCACCTCAGGACTCGCAGGACGCCATGCCTGTTCGTCCCTCACTGGTGGGGCTAAATCCCTGCCGGAGTGCAGGCAACCGTTAGTGACCCACTGACTTTTGTGGTTGCCCCTTGGCAGCCCATCATCGCAGTGACCCCTCGTGGAATATGCTAGGGAGCGTTCCATCGACACTATTCTCTCCCATTCCAGACCGAAATCTGGAACAGTTGGTTACCCTTCGTCCAGAAGGACTCACTGGTAGAGAGACGGGGGAGGACGCAAAATCGTCCTATCATAGAGTTCCGGATGTTTCGGCACCTTGGGAATGGGCATGGTCTTGATCCAAGCAACTGGGCTGGGCCACTCCACCCATGTGGAGATCAGCCTCTGCCTTCTGATTGTGGCCCAATGATGCGTTTCAGGCTTCTGGTCAGTCCTGCCCTTTGTCTGGCGGGACAACTGTCGCCATTCGCCCTGTCACCATTTGATCCGCCTGCCCAGGGCCATCAGCTCTTTGGGCCGGTTACGGGTAATCAGATATTTCCTGACAATGTTGATGGGCCCGTTTATGTCTGCATTAGCCTTAAATCCGCATTTAAGACATTCAAACCAGCCATCGTGCCGAAACACCCTACCGTACTTCCGCATGGAGCTCTGCTTTCTGAACCTGCGAAATTCACAGATGCCGCAACGGGAACAGGTGCGGGAGGTGTACTGCTCATCCACCGGTATGACTTTAATGCCAGAAGCCTGAGCGACTCGCTAAAGTATCTGCCATCGTCCGAAATACCGCCAGCGGTAATGTCTCCGCCGCTGTTTTTTGCTCACATACGGAATCCGTTCATTGATGTACTTCGGATAGCCCACCGTAATCCTTATGTCCCAGCCGGCCTGCCGCCAGGCAAAACAATCGGAGAGGATTTTGCCTGATAGGATGTTCTCTGCCTCCTTGCGGACGGACAGCCATGCCCTGTGGGTACGGCAGAGCGCATGGACAACCTTTCGTTTTCTGCTGTTCCAGTGATGCGGTGGGGTTGTTGCTTTGAGTTCTTCCAAGGTGCATCTGAGCTCCTGAAGCTTGCAGTCCAGCATATAGAGCTTGCGGGAATATGCCGGCACCCGGTAGTATCTCACCAGCTCATTCCGCAACTAGAAGTCGTGGGCCGGCACGAACACGCCTGTATAGGGGATGCGAAGGCCGGGATCCAGCCCCAGAATGACTTCCCTCTCCTCTCCGGGTTCGGGCAGTGGAATTAAGGAATGCTGAACCTCGGTCTCCTGCGGCTCAATGTAGTAGGTCAGATTCAGCCGGAATGTATGGTTGTCTGTCAAAATAGTTGCTGTCTTGGCGTCCATGATGTGCAAGCCCAGCTTTTCCAGCCTCTTCTCCTGCTTTTCTGGCAGGTGGAAGGGTAGCCATCTGGCCTTGCCCCATGGATCATACACAATAACCAATATTTGCCGGAGACCAATGGATCAGACTCGATT
>JALUTL010000170.1 GCA_027016475.1 Candidatus Heimdallarchaeota archaeon | reverse complement strand
AACCGGTGGAGGTTCACATTGTCAACCCAATCTTTCATTATTTAGGCATATTCTTAAATTCCTGTCAAAATATCGCTTCTTATGGTCTGAAGACCTTATCATACTCTTTCTTTTAATTTAGATTCCCTCTATTTTTTTCAATGCTTCCATTAGTTCTTTTTTCTCATCTGTATCCGCAGTAAAATCGATGGGTTGCTGCTTTGGCTTGTTCTGTTGGGGTGAAGTCGTTTCTGGTACTTTTTCTGGTTGCTGAGGGGCTGGAGGTGAAGATTGGTGCGGGGATGGTGCAGGAACAGATTGGGCTGAAGGCTTAGGTGACGTTGAAGGAACAGATTGTATGGGTGGTGGTGGGACTTTGCTTGGTGTGCTGGCAGGTTGCGGAGCTGCTGAAGACGGAGTTGGTGTCTGGGCTGGGGCAGGGGGTGATGGAATATGGGTTGGCTGCGATGGTGGAGGCATCATTGTCGAAGCAGCTGTTTTCATTGAAAACTTCATTGAAGAAATTGCGTTTTCCAGTGACTGTACTCTCTGAGTCAATTGGACAATTTCAGGTGATGATGTTGGTACGGGTGATGATGTCTTTGCTTCCAGTCTTTGAACATGTGTTTTTAGCTGCTGTATTTCTTCACTGAGTGCGGCAAGTTGCTCATCAACCTGATTGAACTTCATTCCCACCTGCTCTCTGAGTTTGTCAATGTTTTGCACTATAAATTTTAATGTTCGCTTGATTGCGCTGGCTTCTTCGCTCATTGTTCAAATATCATGTGTAAACTTCCTTCTTAAAGGTCACTATAAGCAAATATTGGAAATCCATCTTACAATATTTTTTTTATTTGCCATATTTCATTTATTGCAGGTGTTTAACTTCTTGTTCCATTTTTTTCACAAACTACTAATAGCTTCTTGGTATCATTTGTTATTGAACATGCAGGAACAATTAATCAGAACTTTCTCTCTTTTTTTGACCAATGATGGGCAAATTGCTGAAATTCTGGAAGCTGAACTTTCTGTAGATCTAAATAGCATGCATTCAACCTTTAACCAATCCGTTGCTTACACCGAAATTTTGGCTTTACTTTGGCAGCAAAAAGAATTGAAGGAGGTAGCCAGTCCTGATTTGATTCTGTTGTCCGCACTCTTGGCCTATCGTGATGGTCTTATTATCTATGAAGAAATAATCAGTCTTGTCAAACTCTTTTATTCCCAAGGTCTTCTCAATGGATATAACGCACCTTATGTTCTTTCAGTTCTAATATCTCCCGATTTGTCTTTGTCTGAATGGTTGAATGAGCAAAAGCGGCTTCACTATGAATTTGCGATTGGCTTTCCGTTTCTCCCAACCTTACTAGACGCATATCAAAATCTAACAGGCACATCAAGCGAAAATCTGCCAAATATGCCTTTATCATTAGTATCAACCATATATAAGCGTGAAAAGACATTCTTCGAACATATTGATGAATATAGCACACCGGTTCTTCTTCAACTTTTAGATTGGGTTCCTGCTTCTGTTGCATCCCAGATTACTGAAGAATTGATACACCGAGAACTCCATAACAGTACTCCCAACAATTGGGAAGAGGTCGACCAAACTTTCATGCAAAGTGACTTTCTAAATAATTTTCCCCCATCATTCACAGTACTTACTGAAGAAAAGGTGAAAAATCTACCCAAGGTACCTTTTGATGGCCAATTGATGGAAAAGCTTCCAGAACAGTATGCAATGGCTTGGCTCCCTAAATATGTTTTTTCCCGTCCTGATGTGGAAGAAAAAGTTTCAATTCATTTTCCTGGTGGTTCCCACATTGGTCATTCCTCTATTCTAGTAAAAACTAGACATGGAATGATCCTTTTGGACTATGGAATGACTGTTCTCAACAATCGAATGCCAAAATGGCTACCTTTGCTTCAAAAAGTAGATGTTGTTCTTTTGTCCCATGCCCATTTGGATCATTCAGGTGCATTACCCGTCTTAATTGGGTCAAACCCCAAACTGCCTGTCTTTGCAACCCGTGAAACCAAAAAACTAACTGAGATTCTATGGAATGACACTGCAAATGTTTTGAATTCCACTTGGCACCAAGATATTATCGCCAATGATCCTATTATCAAAAACTTGGTTTCGCAAACAAACATTGTCAATGCTGTCCAACAAATTTCAGAAATAGATATAGGAGAAACGTTTTCCGTGCTTCCTAATGTTGAGGTTACCCCTTACCATGCTTCCCATCTGTTTGGATCTGTGGGTTTTGAGCTCAATATCAAAGGAAAACGGATCCTTTACACTGGTGATTTCAATGCAGATGGAACACAGATTTTTCCGAACGCTAAGTTTCCTTTGGATTTGCATACCATAATCTTTGATGGCACTTACTATGGACGAGAGGTTGATCAGGTGGACAATACCAAGTTGTTCAAAAGTATTTTTAATTCCAGCAATAGGGTTCTTATTCCTGCCTTCAGTGTTGGGAGAACACAGGAAGTCCTCTATCACCTGCTGACCTCGGGTGTAGCAAACGGATGGAAAATCATGGTGGCAGGGATGGGGGTAAAAGTTATGCAAAACTTATCTTTTACAGTAGGAGAGGACTTTGGGAGCAGGGTAACCATGGTTCCTTCTGTTGATGCAGACGAGTTTGTTGAAAAAACAATTGTAATATCCGGAAATGGCATGTTGCAGGCGGGCACTGCAAGGCGACTGCTTGACGCAACAGCAGATGATTCTGAGACTTCAGTGGTCTTTACCGGCTATTTGGCCCCCAATACTCTTGGTTACAATTTGCTGAATTCGCATCCTCTTTTGGCTCACCAATATTCTCAACAGTTCTATAAAGCATCTTTCAGTGGTCATACAAGTGGTCAAACCCTCAAAAACTTGCTTCAGGATTCAAAAGGTGAAAAAATCATTGTTCACTCTCCAAGAGATATCCACACGAGACAGACAAAGGACATTGTATTTCCTGGAAAAAGTCCAATCATTGAATTGTAACCAAATGGCGATTTTCCATTTGTTTTTATGCACAAACAATATTCCTAATGCTCAAAATTATATATTCGGTAGGGAATGGTATATTGAAAATGGTCAGTGATGAAATTCTCAGTAAGGAAGCATATCTAATATACCGCTACAATGTCGGGTTCACTCCTGATCAAGGCAATCTGTTGCGGTGGATTGGAACGGTTAATGATATCAATGGCGTCCCTGTCAAAGTGCTTGTTGAAATTCCCCATAGTTTCCCCCATTCTCCCCCTTCTGTTAAAGTGCTCAATGGAACTCATTCGTTGACAGATAGGGAAGGATACATTTCTACACGGAAAATTAGACGATGGCGGCCAGATTTCCATGTTTTCCAAGTAATTAATGAGGCTGTTCCGCTAATCCAGGCAGGTGTTTACACTCCTGAAGTTCAACCCAACATGGCTGTGGAGCAGCAGAGCCAAAAACAAGCATTGATGGAACAAAAAAGCTTGTTGGTTGATCTTTTGGAACAGAAACGACAGACATTAAATTCAATGAATATGGAATCTCTGAACGCTCAACAGGATTATGTCGAGAATACACTCATGGACATAGAACATGAAATGGACAGGTTAGAAAATCAGTTTGACAATCTGGAAATTAATGAAACAGAATTTGCAAAACGTTATGTAAAACTGGCAAAGAAATATTATATCCTTAAAATGACTGCGTGATTTATCTGCCCGCTCTTTCTTTTCTTCCAGTAACCAACTCAGAAAGTGCTACTCCATTGACTTTCATGACACGCCATTTGATACCGGGGATATCTCCCTTTGCACCTTTTTGGGCACCGCCAATACCTTCAACCGTCACTTGGTCATGGACGTTTATGTACAGCAGTCCACCATCATGGGGAACATATGCACCAATCTGCTTTCCATTCTTAATCAATTGAACTCTAACACATTTTCTCAACGCACTGTTTGGCTGTTTGGAACCAACACCATACTTGTCAAGAACAACTCCTGTAGCTTGTGGTGCCCCTTCCAATGGGTCTGCCTTCTTGTTCAGTCCAAGCATCCGTCTTTTGTAGTAGATATCTTTCCAACGCATCTTTTGTCTTTTGCGTGTCAGCTTTCGAGCCGCAAATTCTCCGTTTGGACTTTTGGTATGTGTCATAATTTTCCCTAAGGATTTGAGTCATTTGATATTTTTATATATTGCTCAAGATTACGTGACCAAAATGGATTTCATTCCGCTTCTTTTTTCTTGGCAAATTCTCGATAGTTTGGTGAAATGGTCAAATCAACAATTCCAGTACCGATGCTAATTTCTTGACCGACAATGACATTTTCAATGATACCGACAAGATGGTCTTCTTCACCCCTGACTGCTGCATCCAATAGATGCTTGACTGTTACCTCGAATCCGGCCCGTGCAAGGATTGAGGCATTTTCACCCGAAATTCCATGTCTTCCAATCTGCCGAATGTCACCAGAATAAGTCATAAGATCGGCCACAAGCATTAAATGCCGAAGATCAACTTCCAATCCCTGTTTTTCCATGACTTCTTTGGCTTCCTTGATAATTGCATTTCTGGCTGCTTCTATACCTAATGTTTCGGCAATCTCATGAATGTGATTTGTATATGAATTCCTTGGATCAACACCCAACACCCTCATCAATTGTCGGAAATTGCTTCCTTCGGTTAAAATCTGATATTTGTGCTTGCTCTCATCTTTTTCATCCTTGTTCTTTTTGATCATCACCCGGGAAATCCCTCTGAGTCCCTTTATTGGAATCAATCTGAGTTTCTCGGACAGTTTTTGAAGATCCTGAAGTGTGGGTTCTTCTTTGTCAGGAGTGACGACAATCATTTGATCCTCAATCTTTACTTTGGAGGCGACCCTTTTTTCGACGATCTTGTCTTTGATGTCTTGAGGTGTTATTCCTTTGTCTGCAAGTAGTTCCTTGTCCAATCGTATATTGACTCGAAGGTGAACCTGATCTATTTCCAAGCCTGATGCTACACTATGAACTGTTGTAAGTTCGATGTTCTGTGCAACCTGCTTGGCCTTGGCTTCATCTACCGCGTACTCCCCTTTCAAGGCAACTGTCATAGAGGGTGTGCTCGGGTTTCTTCTGGCATCAACCAATTCAATCAACCGTGGCAGACCCAATGTAACATTCATTTCTCTGACACCTGCAAAGTGGAATGTACGTAAGGTGTTGTGAGTCAATATGCCATCCAGCGTTGTAAATGTTTCAAAGCCCTCCACTGCAACATCATATACGTAATCAGTTGGTGATGGTACCGTTTCTATTTCTACTATCTTGTCCCATATTGCATTGCTTTCCAAGGATCTTTGCAAAAAGGCAAGTTCTTTATTGATATCTGCTTCTTCTGCCTTGCCTTGAGCTTCCAAATAAATCCTAAGTAGCTCATCCCTCTGAAACTCTTTGGGCATATCCACTGTCAAACCGAGTTTGTTGACAAGTGAAGATATTACTTCTGCGACATTTGGGATGATTTCATCACCTGCAGACGAATCTTCAACTTCTGAAATGAGCTCCAGAAATTCTTTGGCTTTTTTGGGTGAGGTAAACCCAAAGATTTCATTGTACCTATGAAGCCAAGCTTCTGGAATTGTAATGCTATTATAGTCTCTGCCAAAGTTCCTTATGTTAAAAATACCAAACTTTGAAAGAACAAGGGAAATCAGTTTTACAAATTGTGAGTTTGCATGCTTGATAAAAATTGCTTTTTCCTGTTTGGCTATGGTTGCGCCATGATCGAAAATTGCTTGAACAAACGATCTTAGGAAATCTTGGGGAGTGTTAAGAACCCATATGGGCATTTCCAAAGCATCATCTGCCCCTGTAACCAATAAATCAATAATCCGGGCAAATTCAGGACATTCAATTTCGATTTCATTGAGTTGCCCCTCCAAATAGGTTTTGGTCAAACCTGCTTCAAGAGAGGCAGATTCGATGAAACCCACCACCTCATCATAGAGATCTGGCTTGGCACTTTGGATTGAAATTTTCTCGCCCGTGTTTACTCCCAACATCACGATTAATCCAAAAAGATACCCAAATGTTGAATCAAGGGGTAGGGTGAATGACGATTCATTGTCTTCCACTGAAGTTTCTCCTGTTGCGGCAGAAACAAGCATCTGTTCAATTGTTGAATGTCCAAGCTGTAGTATGCCATCTTCCACACAAATTGTCTCTATTGGTTTTTCTGTTGGTAGATAATTGATGAGTGGAACATAGTCTCCAACTTTAAGATCACTTCCTTGAATTGGAACGATGCCTTCTGATGATCGAGCCAAAAATGAGTGGCTGGGTGTCGCTACAATTTCTCTTCCGCTGGCCGTCTTGACTCTTATCAAGTTTCCGTGAGGAGGATGGCGGCTGATCTGTCTCAGATGTTTCCATGCAATTCGTTCGTTTTGATCAATTGCAGGAACAAACAATGGTATGTCTTCTGGCAAATTAAGCACAGTTGTACCAATTTCATCATGGATAGCCAAGTGTTTGAACTCTTCAATCAAGGTGTCAATAAATTCTCCAATTTTGATGCTCTGAACTACATTCTCATCCCTGTAGACAATAATTTCATCTCCACTAAGGGACATTTGAGTTCCTGGTTCACCAATGCTCTGGGCTGACACAACTCCTGCTGAAGTTCCCGGCTCCATCTCCGCAAATGTATAGGAACGGAAGACTTCCTCCATCAACCGATCCAATTGCTCCTGAGTGAGATACGTTTTTCCAGCTGGGTTTTCATTCTTCTTTTTGGCTATTTGCTGTGCCCTATCAAAAATTTTCTCTTCCAATTGCTCTATGATTTCAACAGGTATAAGCCTGTCATCGCGTTGCAGGTAGGCATCAAGCTGATCCTTTACTTCCTTTGCTGTCAAAAACTTCTTTTTCGCCGCCATTTTTATTCCTCCTCATCGTCCAACACTTTCTGAAGAATCACGTCCAAATTGACTGCCTTGCCAAAATCACTCTTGCCGGGATCGATGTTGTCTTCTCCAAATTTGAATTGAATTATCTCCCCTGTTGAGTTTCGAACTGTTCGGTCATAATAGGAGGCCAAGTCCTGCATGGCATTGACCAACCTTCGTTGCATATAACCACTACTACTTGTTCTGACTGCCGTATCGACAAGCCCTTCTCGACCACCACATGCATGCATGAAAAATTCGATGGGATTCAATCCTGATCTAAAACTGGAGTTAACAAACCCATGAGCATCAGCAGAAAGATCACCCGGTTTGAAGTGAGGCAAAGTTCGATCTTTATAGCCTCTCATAATTCTATTTCCTCTGACTGATTGCTGGCCAACACAGGCACTCATTTGTGCGAGGTTTATCATGTTTCCTCTGGCTCCAGTTTTTGCCATAATCACCGCTTCATTTTTCATACCAAGATATTCTGCACTGATGTTTCCAGCCTCATCTCTGGCTTTTGCAAGAATGTCTTGAATATGCACCTCCAAGGTCTCTTCCAACGTGTTTCCTGGAATTCTTTCCAGCTTGCCTTCACGATATTTTTTGATCAGTTCGTCAACCTCTTTCTTTTTTTCCTCGATTTCCTTCAATATTCGTGCTCTTCCCTCAGCAGGCACTTCAACGGCGTCGACACCTATTGAAAAGCCTTTACGTGTGATGTAGGCAACCAGCATCCGAGTCACGCCGTCAAGGAACCTTCTGGTCACATCTGTACCATTTTCCTTGAGGATTCGGTGAAGCACTGAATTTGGAACTTCCGCTCCGAAGCCGTTCTTGTCAATTACGCCCGCGATGAGCTTGCCGTTGCGGATAATCACATATCCATCCGTTGGACATTTTTCTTTAAGACACTGACCGTCAGGCTGGGTCTTGCTACATTCACACAGCTTGTTCTTCATCTGGAAGTTCAATGATTTAGGCAACAGTGAACTGAAAATTGAACGGCCTGACCAAAGAGGATTCCCCTTCATGTCTACCTTGTCCGGTTCTGGTATCTCGGTTACTCCTGCAGCGGTCAACAGTTCACTTGCTACCTTACGATCAAAGAATGTGCCGCTTCGTGTAAGGAAATAGGCTGATGTAATGAAATCTTGAATGGCACCAATAATAGGTCCTCCGTATCTTGGTGTGCTGATTTGCTCTTGAACCTTCATCAAAATTGCTGCTTCTGCCCTTGCCTCCTCACTCTGTGGGACGTGAAGATTCATTTCGTCGCCATCAAAATCTGCATTGTATGGTCTACAATTACTAGTCAAAAATTGAGCGGCCACAAAATTGTGGTTTTCATCAGCCGTGGTGATGTCATATGCCTTTTCGAGGAAAATTTCCTCTATACTCTGAACCTGATCCCAAATGAAACCGCCCTCTGTTGTGTTTTCAGCTTTCCATTCCTCAAATGATGGGAAGTCATGGTCGGTTCTTGGTGATGAAACACCGCTTGTATGCCAAGCAGTTATTTGAGATTTTCTTAAGCCAGTTTCCATTTCGATTTGTGCATATGTATAGCCCTGTTGTCGCAATTCATGGCTTTGATGCAACATTTCTGTTCTGTGGGCAATTTCAGAGAGCTTGTGTCTATAGTATTCAGAGGCATATCTGGCAAGAACTTCCTTGTTGGTTGCGTATTCATATCCGATTTTTGTAAAGAAGTTGTATAGGTTGCTGTCTTCTTCCATAACAGCAACTGTATAGACAATAGTTGCTTTTCCGTCCTTCTTTCGAATATTGCCCTTCAACGGTTTCCTTATTTTTGTTCGTACATCAAAGCCTTCAAGCATTTCTTGTATGTCCTCTAGAAATGCGTATGGGTCGACATTTTCCGTCTTTACTATTTTGAAACGCAGCTCGCTCATTCTTTTTGCAGATTCTTTTCGAATTGTAGGTGTAGTCATTTCCGCACCAAAATAACTTCTCAGGAATTCCCTTTGTTCGGCTTTTGAGCCATTTTTAATCCATTCTGGTACCGGAAATGCTTGAGTTGTTCTGTCACCTTCAGGCACACCCAGAAAATTGAAATAAAGGGCTAGTGGCTTTCTTCTAATCTCAAAGCAATAAATGGTGCCAATTGGCTTGGTTGTTTTTCCTGATAAGTTGACTATCTCAAATCCTTTGCTTACTGTTTTTTTGATCGGTGTAGGTTCTATACCAAGTTTCAGAATGTCATCTCTTATTCTCTCGATATCCTTCATGCTAGAACTTCTGAAAACCACTCTTCCTCCTTCAGGTTTGATCAGAAGAGATCCATCACCAATAAGGTGTCCGATCAATCTGGCCAGCAGAATCCTCTTTGGTGATGTGCTGGGTATGTTCAGAAGCTTCAATGATTTGATTGTCTTGAGTGTTTTTTCCTTGTAGACATTGGGCCAATTGTTCAAAAACTCAATAAACTCGTTTTCATTGGCAATCTGCTTTCCATAAAAATCGGCATCGGGCAACTCTATTGGATAGATGGCCAATTTGTCTCCTACCTTCAGATCTTGTGCCCTAATCATTCCTTTGGCCGTATAGAATGGGTGTTCCGACGTTGCCTTAATTGTTCTCCCTGCTTTTGTAGTGATTTGATAGGATTTGAGCCCAAGTTCAGATGGATTGATGATAAAGGATTTCTTGATCCCTGAGAAATAGACTGATTTTTCGTCTTCCCATTTGGCTGACATAGGTGAATATCTGCTGATGTCCTTGACCAAGTTGTCCATCCTGACTTTACCAAAGTCAGTGAACATCTCCGTATCACCAGAAAGACATACGCTCAGGTTGAGTCGGAATGTCTTAAACGGCATTACCTTCACTTCATGTGCCATAATGCTCATCCTGTGGAGACTTGGTTGTCGATTGAACAGCACTATATCTCCATCTCTCAAATGTCTTTCAATAATGAATCCTGGTCTTAAGGCATTGGCAATGACAGAAGGATCCCTAGCAAATCTCAGATCGACACGTCTTCCATCGTCTCTGATTATGTAATTGACTCCTGGGCTTCCTTTTGGCCCCTGCATGACCAATTCTTTCATTTCTTCAATGTTCCATTCTGTCACTCTTTCAGGGACTGTAAGGATTTCAGCAATTTCTTTAGGAACACCGACTTGATTAATTGAAAGCAGCGGGTCAGGAGAAATTACGGTACGGGCGGAGAAATCAACACGCTTTCCGCTAAGGTTGGATCTGAATCTTCCTTCCTTTCCCTTCAGCCGTTGTGCCAATGTTCTCAAAGCCCTTCCGCTTCTATGTCTTGCAGGGGGGATTCCGCTGACTTCATTATCAAAGTACGTCGTTACATGGTATTGAAGGAGTTCCCACAAGTCTTCCACAATCAATTGTGGTGCTCCTGATTCTCTATTGTCGTAGAGCTTTTGGTTGATTCTGATAATGTCAACCAATTTGTGCGTCAGGTCATCTTCTGATCTAATGCCAGAATCTAAGGTGATACTTGGTCTGACACTGACAGGAGGGACTAAAAGGACATCTAACACCATCCATTCTGGTCTAGCCGATTCGGGGTCAATTCCCAACAAAAGGCAGTCATCATCTGGGATTTGCTTCAGTCTGTTTTGTACGTCCAAGGGGGACAGCTTGTCGGATACCTTTGTTCCTTCTGCCGTTTCAAATTCTTCGTAGTATGTTGTAGGCTTCTCGAGTCGAACTTTGTGCTGAAATTCGTTGCAGTGGTAGCATCCCCTGCCAGCTTCTTCTTCACTTTTTGGGTTTATAAGCTGATCTCTGTTCCTTTTTGCTCGTTTCCAAACCTCCTCAACATACACAATGTCCAAGGATCCAGTTTCCTCTCTCTTCTTTTTCAAAATTTTCACGTATCGGTTAATCTCCTTGGGAGGTAGCATAATTCTGGAACATTTCCTGCAAATGACTTGGAGGATCTTGTAAATTGTCTTGTTGAAGCCGACGTGAATGATTGGGCGTTGAAGCTCAATGTGGCCAAAATGTCCTGGACATCCGCCTATTCTATTGCCACATGTTGAACATCGTGTTCCAGGATCTATTGTTCCTAGTGCAGAATCCATGAGTCCGTTGGGAATCGGTGTTCCGTCCTCATCAAATGTATCTGCCGTAACAATCCTTTGAACACTCATTTTTCGGATTTCATCAGGTGAAAGCAATCCGAATTTAATTGCATCAATTTTTTTGGGTAATGTGCTTGCCATGGTCCACCAACAGAGAAATTGTAAAAACGATGCTCTAGACTAGAGCAACATGATTATCTATCTTTCGTAGAAAACCCTTTTATTTAATTCTTCAGATGGTGTACTTCCGTAGCCTCACTCCCTCATGATCTTTCTGCTCCCCTCGAAAAAAAAGTAACATTCTTTGTTTTTCACACACTCTCTGCGACAAGTGTATCAGAAACCTTATTTTAGTTTAGCATTATATTTTCATTGGATGGACAAAAATACTCGCCCGGAGAAAAAAAAGCGGGTTCGTTTGGTTACACAGCAGCAGAAAGAGATGAGACGACAAGAAATTTTAAGCTTGGCTGCTCTGTTGCTTGTAGAGGGCGGATATAGCAAAGTTCGCATCAGAGACATCGCCAAGGAATTAGGGACATCACCTGCATCCATCTATTCATACTTTGACAGCAAAGAAAGCATTCTGATTACATTAATAGACGAAGGGCTGATACATTTGGAACACAACCTTTCCGCAGTTTCAGACGACCCCGAAGTTCCTTTGAAAGACAAGATCATGGAATTGGCACGTACCTACTATCAGTTTGCAACCAACTTCGCGTACTTCTACCGGCTTATGTTCGAAAGCTCCTATGAAGGGTCTATTTATGAAGATGCTCCTTTAAAATTGTTTCAGACTTTCCAATCGAAAGTCATCTCAATCTGCAATTCTTCAGAATCAACAGAAAACCTTCATCCTGAGGCAGTAAGGGTATTATCCAGAGGACTTTGGCAAATTATCCATGGTGGCTATACAATGACTGAAGAAATCTACAAAAATACTTCATTTGACCTTTATGTCAAGACAAATGTCTCCCTCTACCTCGATGGCTGGAAAAAACAATACCTCTCCTGATGTCAAGAAAAACAAGGTTTTTTAGGCCACGCTTTCAGCATCATCTGATGATAAACTTCAGCTATGTCGAATTCTTTACAATATTTGTAGCAATTATCACTCTAGGAACAACTTTGCTATTTCATTTCTTCGAAATGGAAGAGGCTGATGTCAAAGACAAATAATCATAAAAATATGCGCACGCCGGGAAATCCGTCCGATCACCACAATGATACGAAATTCGAACCCGGGAACTAGGCTTTATCCAAATTTTTGGGAAGCCCATATGATACCCCTTCATCACGTGCGCATGAGTTGCACTTCTTTGTTGAATTGCTCAGAATTAAAATCTTATCATCATTCTAAAATGAAATGCAAGCATTTGGCCTGTTTAAAGTTGATATTCATCCGGATTCAATTTCTTTCCATAGTGCTCAAGCACTTCAATTATCAAGGACTTAATCTCCTGATGGATTTCCTTATCGACCTTTGGATTATTGGTTGAGATGTATTCTTTTATTTGAGGTTTGCTTAACAAAATATTCGAAATCTTTCTAATTTTTGTGGCAGCGGTAAGGCTTATTCCCTTGTAGAGATATGCAAATATCAATCCATTGTTCAAAAAGCCAAACACTTCATAAATTCCGTTTCTAGATCGCTGGATAATAGGCTTTTCCTCTGCAGGTGTGTCTGCGTAAAATACCTCGTTTGCAAACGCAAAGAACGCCGCAACAAAGTTGGAAACTAAAAGTGAATCAAACCCTTTTTTGAACGTATGGGCAAATCTAACTTCAGTTTTCTGTATGATGAAAAACCCATAAGGCTCATCTATATCTACGATGTTTATCTTTTCTGGATTTTCAACATCGTATTGCTCTATTGTTGTCACCAGATCCAAAAAATAAGAATTGGTTCCTGTCAAGAATTCTGGTGTTACCTGTACTGCTTTTGTAATTGCCGCAAAAGTTCGGGAGAATTGGTAGTCCGTTATTGCCATTCCTTCGGGGTAGGTCAGGACTACAACAGCCAATGCTGTTAGGCTTATGAGAATAAATGCATTAAATAATCCCAAAGCTTCATCAGGTATCGAAGGGGGGAAAATTGGAAGCAATGATATCGCCCAAAGAAGTTCCATAATCCTTTGGATAATAAGCGATTTTTTGACCTTCTGTGCATGTATGACAACTTCTCTATTGTCTATTTTTGGTATTTTAATCCGTGAAACTGAATAAAACGAAATTGAAAAGCAGAAGATCCAAAAAAGGATTCCAAGAATTTGGTGGCTTGTACTGTAGATGATAGTTTCTCCATTCTCTGTAATGATTTTCAAACCTGCTCCAATTGGATGTGCATCACTTCTTGTGTGTCTTAGATTAAAGATGAACAGTACATTCGCGGTATCTGGTTGGTCAAACTTTTCCCAAAAGAGCAACAGGGTTGCTAAAATTGAGTACCATGTCGATGCAATAACTACAAGCCATTTTCTCCATTTTGGAGGGTGGAGAAATA
>JALUTL010000169.1:1671-13513 GCA_027016475.1 Candidatus Heimdallarchaeota archaeon | reverse complement strand
CCGTTTGCTCAACAGAGGAATGGAGACAAATCTTGCAAAACTCAACTGTATTTTGCTGGGAGGGGCAAAAACACCACAATCACTGATTGAAAGATGCAGATCCTCTGATTTACAAATTTTTCCCAGTTATGGGCTTACCGAAGCGTGCTCACAGGTGGCCACTGCCACACCATCTGAAGTTTATTCGGATCCAGATACTGTCGGCCGGCCTTTGGATGGGATGGAATTGTCGATCCATAAACCAGATCAGCAAGGAGTGGGCGAAATTTTGGTGAAGGGGCCCATGGTTATGAAGGAGTACTATAAGGATGAACAAAGGACGCAACAAGTCTTGAAAGACTCATGGCTCTACACCGGTGATTTGGGGTTTATAAAAGATGGAAGGCTTTACACTTTGGGAAGGCGGTCAGACCTGATTGTGTCAGGAGGAGAAAACATCTACCCTATGGAGATTGAGAATCTCCTTCTTCAAATGAAAGAGGTTGAAGATGTGTGTGTTGTGGGAATTCCGGATGAAGAGTGGGGAGAGATTGTCGCGGCGGCAGTTGTCTTAAAACCAGGCATTAATCCTTCAAAACTTATCGAAGAAAGTCTTAAAATGCGAGTGAAAAAGGAATTAGGCAGTTTTCGGCAACCAAAGAAAATTTTCTTCTGGAGTGAAATGCCGAAGACAGGCAGTGACAAAACGAATCGTAGGGAAGTAACCAAGAGAATCCTCAGTTCTGAGTAATCTGCCGATGCAATCCTAAAAAAGTGGTTTATGCTTCTTGCCTTACCCATAAAATTATTTAGATTTTTGAAATTGGGAAAATTGAATGAGTGAGTTCCTTACCAATCTGGGCAAAAAAATGAGATACAGAAGATTGCAGGATCCAGAATCTGGTGCGATCATTGCGGTTCCCTTGGATCATGGCTTTACATTGGGCCCCATCAAAGGGATAGATAGATTAAGCAGGACAGTTGATTCAGTATTTAGAGGAGGAGCAAGTGCAATTATTGTACAGAAAGGAAATGTAAGAATGCTATCATCGCTTTCCTCACTTAAAGGGGTAATGGTTCATGTGTCAGGCTCGGTAAGCTTTTCACCGCACAGTGTTCAGAAGGTGTTGACAGGAACTGTCGAGAAAGCAGTCCGTCTCGGAGCGGATGGAGTTTCCTGCCATGTAAACGTTGGTGCAACGGGAGATAGGGACATGCTATATGATTTGGGATTGCTTGCAGATGAAGCAGATAGATTTGGAATGCCATTGTTGGCCATGATGTATGCACGAGACGATGAAGGCGTTGATATGACAGATCCCGATACCTTGGCCCATATTGCTCGCATTGCACAGGAAGCAGGCGCGGATATTGTAAAGATCAATGCAACCCAAAACGGTGAAAAATTCGATGAGGTGACACAGGGTATTGACATACCTATTGTGATCGCAGGGGGAGCAAAAACGGATGATTTCAGTGGGTTCCTGAATACGGTAAAGCAATGCATCCTAGCAGGCGCAAGAGGAATTTCCATTGGACGGAACATATTCCAAGCGGACGACCCGAAAGCCGCAACGGCAGAGGTTGTCAAAGTTGTGCGAGATGCGATGAAGGAGATATCATGAAATTCATTATTGATGCATCCGATTTGGATGAACAAGAGATAATGGAACTTTGGGAACACCATAGGAATATAATCCATGCGTTTTTGTTCAGAGACGAAGTAGATTCAGTCCCTCAGGACGCCAAAGCAATAATTGTGAAAGCCACAGCCCTTTACACACCAAATGGAACAAACATAGGACAATGGATTACAATAGGAAACACAGATCAGATGAAGGAGGTAATGAAATTGGAGCCTCCTGCGGAATGGGAACTTGTTGTGTTTTCAACACCTGATTGGAAAATTATTCCATTGGAAAACGTCATTGCAAAATTTCAGGGCTCTAACTTGCTTGTCGGTGCTGAGGGCAATTCAAATGAAGACATTGCACTTTTGAGGCAGATATTAGAAAAGGGAGTAGACATTGCTGTAATTCCAGGCGATGTCCAGCGTATCAATGAAATTTTGGAACACTACGCACCCAAGACACAACATATGACCTTGCAGGAGCTAGAAGTGATTTCTGTGGAAAAAGTCGGCATGGCAGACCGCGTTTGTGTGGATACATGCTCGTTGCTTGTAAAGGGAGAAGGGCTATTGGTTGGAAACACCAGCAAATTGTTTGCACTGATTGAAGCAGAGGTTACTGAGTCAGGCTATGTATCAGCAAGACCATTTCGAGTCAATGCTGGTGCAATTGCAGCATACGTATTAGGAACTGAAAAAACGGCTTATCTTTCGGAATTGAAGGCAGGTTCAAAGGTAATGGTTGTTTCCAAGAATGGAAGTATCCGCGAAGAAACGGTCTGCCGAGTAAAAATAGAAAGAAGACCAATGGTTCTGGTTCAACTCAAGTTTGGCAATCTGAATGCCCCCATTATAGTTCAAGATGCTGAAACAGTTCGATTTGTGACTGCTGAGCAGTCAGTAAGCGTAAGTGAACTCAAGCAAGGGATGAAGGTGCTGGGCTTGGTTAAGGAAAAAGGCCGTCATTTTGGGATGGAAGTTGAAGAATTCATAGAGGAAAGGTAAAATGAAGCAACAGTTGGCTGCAATCGTTGAAAGCAGTGAAATGCTGGATCACATTCTTGAAACACATTCACATCATGAGCAACTGTTGTTTGAATTTAGGCTTGATTTGGACATGGGCTTGCTTAATGAAGTTGGCCGAATTAACCCTAAAAAGGTAATTCTCACCTATCGAAGCAGAGCCGAAGGTGGAGAAGGAGAAAAAGACCAAACTGCAAGACATAGAGTGCTTTCAGATGCGTTGAATCTACCTGTCGGATTTGTTGATCTTGAATTAAAGAGAGATTCAAACTTGCTTTCTCGTTTTGAAAACTCTGAGGCTGAAGTTGTGGTTCTGTCCTTGCACGATTACACCGAATCTATGGAAAGTGTTGCGCAACATTACCTTGAGTGCATCAATAAACTAAATCCAGATCCAGAGCTTATGGAAAAGTTAGTGTTTAAGTGTGTAGGCCGTCCAAAAGACGCATTGGATGCAATCGAGGCCATGGACAAGTTTGGAGATGTCAAGAGACGAGTTGTGTTGGGTATCGGATCCCAAGGAGAGTTAACAAGGACTGCGAAGTGCAATCAGGAGTTCGTTTTTGGAGCCATGTCAGAATCTATCAAAGTTCTTTCATTGGACAAATTAATGGAGGTACATTCCGCAGATCAACCATTTTTGTTGGGGCTAATGGGAAAATCATTGGGGCATTCCCTTTCACCAAGTATTCATGATCTTTTTTTGGAAAATTCTGCCATGAAAGGCCATTACCATCTTTTTGAAGCAAAAACAGAAGACAGGTTTATCCGGCTGGTTGATAGATTGAAGGGTTATGGTATAGTTGGAGTTAATGTAACAATCCCCTACAAGAACTTGGCTTATAAACTCGCAGATATACGATTGCCCCCTGCAGAACTGGTTGAAGCGGCCAATACACTGAAGTATACAGAAAAAGGCATTGTAGCTACTAATACAGACATAAGTGGATTTGAGCGGTTTTTGGAAGCAAACATGCTGGACAGGATGAGTTCTGCATTGGTAATCGGGGCTGGAGGAGGAGCAAAGGCAGTAATTGCCGCATTAGTCAACAAGAACTTCAAGGTTCATGTCTCAAATCGTTCAAAGGACAGGATATTGGAACTGCCTGAAAACCTGTTAAAACGAATTGTCACTGTGCCAACTGAAGAAACTACATGTGTGGATGCAGATTTGTATATCAATACAACACCTATAGGGATGGACGGGAAAATTTCACCAACCACCCTTTTCCCACCATCCGAATCGATTAAAGCGTTTGTTGACATAGCCTACTCCTACGAGAAAACTGGTTTGGTTAAATATGCAGGACAGATGAAACTCCCCGCCTTTGATGGAAAGGAGATGCTGTTCTATCAAGCAGCAGATTCCTTTGAATTTTGGACAGAATCAACGCTGGATGTTCCGAAGTTATTCCGTATGTGGAAGGAGAGGTACGGTTATGCCTGATTCAGTTGTTGTTGAAATAGGTGGTGCAGTAACAGTATTGAATGCTATTGCCACTGGCATTGGTGCCGCAATTGGCATCAACACTTTTTCAAAGGTCACAATTGAGCCATCAGAACAGGACATCTTCGAAATCAATCCACCAATGAGTGATGGAAGGTTAATTGAGGCATGCCTCCATGAGTTCAAATCACAATATGGAGTGGAACTTGGGGGGCTGAAGATCACTACCACAAGTCCGTTTCCTCCATCCCGCGGGCTGAAAACATCAAGTGCAATTTCGACAGCATTGGTGAAGGGACTCGCTACATATTTTCAAATGGATCTGTCCATTTCACAGATCATTGAACTTGCAGCGAATGCATCCATCAATGCCATGGTTTCAATCACAGGGGCCTATGACGATGCGTATGCCTGTTATTTTGGAGGAGTTGTGTACACAGACAATAAGAAAAAGGAGGTTTTGGGAATGTTCAATGCCCCAACTGGCTTTGATGTTCTACTTTTGGTTCCAAAAGACGATTTGCCAAAAACCAGAGTAAATGTCGACAACATTGATCGAAGTCTATTGGCTGAGGCACGGAATGCATTTGAAGAAAGGAAATTGTTTGAAGCGATATACTACAACACAATGGCATATGCTCCCCTTTTGCACCCCAATTTTGCCCATATCGAAAAAATAGAGGAATTGGGGGCGGAAATTGTCGGCCTGAATGGAGCCGGTCCTTCATTGTTTGCGGTGTGTAAACCATCGAGAACAAAGCAGATCAGGAAATCATTGGAAGTGGTCACCCATTATGAAATCATCGAAACAAAGTTCAGAAAATTAACACAAGAAGGATTGGAGGTGTTTTACAATGTTGACGATTGAACCATCATCATTAAGAGGCGAAGTATTCCCGCCATCAAGCAAAAGCATTACTCACAGAGCCTATATTTTGGCTGGATTGGTTGGACGGGATTCCACAGTGGAGAGGCCTTTGGCATCGGAAGATACGGATGCAACATTGGAAATACTTGAGCGTATGGGGGCCAAGATTGCCAAGGACGAAACAAAAGTGGTATTTGAAACACAGATAACCAAAGGTGCAGGAAAGGCAGACTGTAAGAATTCGGGAACTACTATGAGACTCATGACTGCATTGAATGCATTGTATGGAAACCAAACCTTATTGTTCGGAGATGCATCTCTCAATAAGCGTCCCATGTTGGAGCTGATCAATGCACTAGAACAACTAGGTGCAAAAATAGGGCACAACAACGGTTTTCCACCATTGCAGATCAATCAACCAATTGACAGGACTGCGAGGGCAACCTCATTGGATGCGTCTAAAAGTTCCCAATTTCTTTCTGCTTTGTTGATTATGGCGGCCGCTAGGGAAGGTGTCGAGACAACCATCACCTTAACTTCGGAAATTCCTTCCAAGCCCTATACTGAGCTGACCGAAGTTATGCTCAAAGAAATAGGGGCAAATGTTTTGCAAAAGGAAAATCAGTATTCGGTCAGTCCCACCAAACGCCAACAGTCAATATACTTTAAAGTCCCAACAGATTATAGCTCAGCAGCCTTTTTTGTGGCGGCAGGAGCAATGCCGGGCAATAGCATCACAGTACGAGGATTGGAAGAAACATACCCTCAAGCAGATTCAGCAATTGTAGATTTTGTGAAGCAGTTTGGTGCTGAAGTCAAGGAAAGACAGGGAGAGATAACGGTATCCTATAAAGAGTTGCGTGGAACAGATTTGGATCTAAGGAATTCGCCAGACATATTTCCGATATTGTCTGTACTTGCGGGCCTGGCAAAAGGGGCAACAACGATCCAAGGGGCCCATCATCTGAAATACAAGGAAACAGACCGGATTAAATCTACAGGGGAAATGATGAAGCGTCTAGGAATTAGATTTGTCCCTAAAGATGACGGTGCAGTGATTCATGGCTCTGAGGCTTTTGTTGGCGGAGGAATAATTGAATCATATGGAGATCATCGAATTGCAATGGCAGCTACGGTAGCTGCATCCCAAGCAACTTCGCCTATCACTCTAGTCGGGGAAGACTGTGTTGGTGTTTCCTACAGAAGTTTTTTCGACCACTTCAAAGCATTGGGAGGGAAAATTCATAGGAGGAATGGTAATTGAATATTTTTGGAACCATATACAAAGTCATGCTGATAGGGTCATCCCATGGCAACATGGTTGGAGCCGTAATAGACGGAGTTCCACCAAACGAGGAGATCAGCATAGAGCAAATCAATGAGGATCTGAAGCGAAGGGCTCCTGGACAATCAAAAGTCACAACTGAACGGAAAGAGGGCGATTCGTTAATTATCGAAGCGGGAATCCTTAACGGAAAAACAACAGGAGAGCCAATCGTAGCCTTCGTTAGAAACAGGGATGTAGATTCTTCCTATTATGACGAAATTCGCGATACCCCCAGACCGGGGCATGCAGATTATCCGGCCTATGTAAAATACAAGGGGGCCAATGATTACAGGGGAGGAGGAAGATTCTCGGGAAGGATGACAATAGGTTTGGTCATAGCAGGTTCAATCGCCAAACAGATATTGAAAAGGCACAATGTGGAAATCATTGCCTATACAAAAGAGATAGGAGGAATTGTTGCTGAACCTGAGGTTGTTGAGGAAAATTTTATTTTCTCTGATGAGAATATTGTTAGGGTAGCAAACAGATCAAGCATACAGTCAATCGTTGATGCAATTTTAAAGGCAAAGGAAGAAGGGGACAGTTTAGGAGGTGTAGTAGAGTGCCAAGTTATGGGATTGCCTGTTGGGGTGGGCGAGCCCATATTTGATTCAATTGAATCAAAGTTGGCACATATTGCCTTCAGCATTCCTGCGACAAAGGGAATTGAGTTTGGATCAGGATTTCGGGCGGCAAGGATGAAGGGAAGTGAGCATAATGACCCCTATGTTGTTGAAGATGACAAAATAAGAACATTGACCAACAACGCAGGAGGCATATTGGGTGGTTTGTCGAACGGTATGCCAGTGGTTTTCAGAATTGCCTTTAAGCCTACATCAAGCATAAAGAAAAAGCAGACTACCATCAACAAAGAGACAGGCCAACAGGTGGATCTCAAGGTAAGAGGCAGGCACGATCCATGTATTGTTCCAAGGGCGGTACCAATTGTTGCCAATGCAGCCGCAATTGTGATGCTTGATCTTTTCCTGAAGGGAGGGTTCCTGCACAGGAGATGATAGAAATTATGAAATGTGTAGTATTAGGTGCAACAGGACTAATCGGTCAACAATTCATTCGGATGCTGGAAGGGCATCCCAGCTTTGAATTGGAAGGGATTTTTGCTTCCAGTCGATCAAAAGGCAAATTGCTGAAGGACATGTGGAGACTTCCTGATTTCGAATGTCCTCAAGAGTTTGAAGATTTTGAGGTAATGGATGTTTCAGAATTGCCGATGATGGATTTTGAGATATGTTTTTCGGGTTTACCCTCCTCGATCTCTAGGGAAATCGAACATAGGCTCCGTGCTGAAGGAAAGAAAGTATTCAGCAATTCCTCTGCGTTCAGGATGGATGAAGATGTACCTATCTTGATACCAGAGATCAATGGGGAACACATATCAACTGTCGAAATCCAGCAAAGGAAATACGATACTGAAGGATTTATTGTGACAAACTCCAATTGTTCGATTTCAGGGGTAGCACTTGTAATTCATTACCTATCACAAATCGGAAACATTCGGCAGGTCATCGTTGACACGTATCAGGCAATCAGCGGGGCTGGGTTCAAAGGACTGCAAAATACCAATTTTGAACAGAATGTGGTGCCATTCATTCAGAAGGAAGAGGAAAAGATGGTAGCAGAAGGGAAGAAAATACTTGGAACGCTTGACAGAAATCTAAATTTTGTCCCTGCGCCAATTGAGATTTATCCAAACTGTGCTAGGGTAAGCTCGGTCAATGGACATCTGGCTGCCATGACAATATTCCATGATGAATGGACTCAAGATCCGGCATCTTACCTAAAGACTGTGGAAAGCAATTTTCAAGGATCGCCATATTATGTGGCACCAAAGCATCCAATCGTTGTGATGGAAGAAATGGACAGGCCACAGCCCAAGCTGGATTCGTATGCCGGCCAACCCACATCAGCTGCGGGAATGGCTGCACCTGTTGGCCGGCTTCGGGACGATGGAAAAGTCTTAAGGTTGTTTGTGTTAGCACACAACACTATTCGGGGAGGAAGTGGAGGATCAATCCTAAATGCGGAATATGCACTTGCTAATGGTTATCTTTGAAGAAAACCCTTATCTGGTTCATTTCCTCTTCAGAGTATGAAACATTCCGAGATCATAAAGGAAGTTGAAACCCTCCACATTTTTTTTGAAGAGTGGTTTACTGGAAAATGTGATAAAAACTTGTTCAAAAGAGTTGAAAATGCTTTGTGCGAAGATTTTTCCCTTATCTCGCCGAATGGACAGATACTCGACAGGAAGTCTGTTCTCGATTCAATTAGGTTCAACTATGCATCCAGCCGCGATAAGACAATCAGGGTGATTGTCAAGGAGGTAAAGACAATTGGGGATCATTATTTGGCGATCTATGAGGAAATCCAAGTTACTGAAGACGTTGAAACCAAACGGATAAGCACAGCAATTTTCAATGCCAACTGCCAATGGGTTCATGTACACGAAACTTGGATTGGTCAAAATTAAACAGCCCATGTAAACAATAATAATGAAGATTCGATTCTTTCGAAAACAATTAGCAATAAATACGATAGAAATGAATGGTTGTTGTGTCCCGACTGTGGTTCTACAGGATGGAAGGAAAACCCGGGACTTTAAATATCCCAACCAGACAGGATTTCCGACATGTAAGTATCAATGACTCCGTCGTTTTCAAAGCAGAGCATTGGGACGAAGTCAAGCACTATTTCCAGTCAGGGAGGGTGAGATACGGAATTTGCATTGGCAAGGCAACTGAATCGATGGCTGAAGACTTAATGGAAATTCCCATTTCCCTGAGATTTGTGAAAAGCATTACTGAGATTTCAAATGGAGACGATGAACATAACTGGAATATTTCACGACTTCCTGTACCTGTGATCGTGTTTAATTTGGAAAAACTTATCGAAAGACTGAAAACGTTACCCGATCTTGATATGGTCAATTTTGAGCAATATTTGATAAACAACCCAGACGTTGTAGAAGAGTTGGGCAATAAGATACAAATAGTCGATCTCAATGAGTATGCTGTATCCCTGTATGACGCGCAGAATAAGGAAGAGGTCATACAGTATTTGAGCAGGCAATTTCACACCTATGAGAACTCTGCAACTATTGAGCTCATAAAGATTCTAAAGTTTGAAAAAGGTACAGACCTGAATGTGGTTACAAAAATCAAGACATTGCGAGGCACGATTAAAACTGTGCTAGTCAATTGGGTATCCAAGCAGTTCAATCCAAGGCGAAACTATTCAATATTGGTTGATTTGACGTTTGAAAAGGCTATCGAAAACCAACTTAAGACAGAACTGACAAGGTTCTACCATTTCTTCGACAATATCCCATTGGCAGTTGTTGTCGGAGACAGAAAATCAAAAATCAAATATGTAAACCAAACGTTCTGCAAACTTTTGGGATATGATAAGGATGAACTGATCAACCGAAGCATGCTGGAATTTACCGCGCCAGAAAGCATCCCAGAAAATCTAAGAATCGCTGAAATGGTTATTTCTGGGATGCAAGAAGAAGCAGAGTATTACAAACAATATACCCAAAAGAATGGCCAGACAATATTGGCAAGGGTAATATTAAAAAGATCCGAAAATCCAATCACTGGTGCATTGGATATTGTTGCAGTTGTTGAGAACATGACCGAGCAGATGGTGCTCAATGAGGCTATAGAAGAAGGAGAGAAGCAGTACAGATCAATATTCGATTTGGCACCGATAGGCATGGTTGAAATTTCCATTGACAAACAGATAGAGTCAATGGCAGTTGAAGAGGTGTTGATGGCTCCGTTGGGGTCGAGGATAGAAATCACGTCAATAAACCGAGAAGGCTACGATGTGTTTAGGATTAAAGATATTGCCAACTATGCTGAAAGCTCATTGACAGAAATTGCCGCAACTGCCAATCCGAAATATTTCTACAGTGTGCTTCAAGAAATTATTGTGAGGCTGGAAGAGCTTAAGAGAGGAAACCATTTTGAGTTTACATACAGGGATGAAGAGAAAAATCAGTCTTACAAGACCATCGTCATTTTGGTCAACACCTATCCTTTCACAAAATATCGAGTCATTCTCTTCATTGCAGATCTGACTAAGGAATATTCTTTAATTAATGAATATGGAAGCCTGAACCAATTTGCTAAGATATTGGCCGACAATGAAGCAGACATAGATTCATTGTTTGTAGCTGTGGCCGAATTTTTGGGCTATGAGTTCAATTCCCATGCATTGATTCTTCCTGTTGTTGACGACAGACAATATTTGTTCCATACAGCATTCTCACCAGAATTAGGATCATGCATAAGTGTTTCAGACAATGAAGATAGGGAATATATCATCCAACAGGAAATGCTGGATCAAGGTGAAATAACAATAGGTACCGTGCATGAAACAATTGCAACATTTCTTGACTACAGTTTTGAATTTCAGCCAAAAGAGGATGTTTGTCAATTGACCTTTGCATTGATAGCTGAAGGTAAACATGAAGCCATTGTCATCTTGGTCGGAGCACAGGCGACCCTTGACAATGACATCACAGTCAAGAAGATCGAGAACTTCCGGGAAAGTCTAAATTTAACCATTTCAAAAGCATTGCTGTTCAGAAGCCTCCAAAATGAATTGGATAAACGTGTGCAGGCTGAAAGGCAATTGAGCGAGCAAGCAAAAGCCTTGGCCATGCTGAATCAAGATTTGGAACAGTTTGTCTTTGCAGCATCTCATGATATTCAGGAACCGCTTAGAACAATTTCAAGCTATTTGGATTTGATAATGACAAAGATTCCAGAGAACAAGGAACTTACGTTTTTGATGGAAAAAGTTGTCCAAGCAACTGAACGGTTGAGAAACCTTATCCATTCATTACGAAACTATTCAACCATAGGCAGAGAAGAGTTGGATTTTCAGGAATTCATGGTTTCATTGCCAATTCAAGCAGCTGTAAACAACCTGACCTCTTTAATCCTTTCACGCAATGCGGAAGTTGTTTTCCCGAATTTGTCACCATCGATTTATGGAAATTTGTCTCTAATGACAAATCTGTTCCAAAACTTGATATCCAATGCAATCAAGTTCAATGAATCGGATACTCCAACCGTCCTTATCAGCACTGAAGAGAAGGACGCGGAAATAATAATCAAAATAGAGGACAATGGCATTGGCATAAAAGATGAGGATTTGGAAAAAATTTTCCACGTGTTCAAACGTCTGCATCCTAGCAGCAAATATCCCGGCAGCGGAATCGGTTTGGCAACCTGTCAAAAAATAGTGTCGCTTCACGGAGGACGCATTTGGGTGAAATCATCAACTAAAGGCTCAACTTTCTTTGTTGCATTGCCAAAGCACCAATAAAAACAGGTTTCGATGGCTTTAATTATAGACAAATTCCAAGAAAGCTCATAATGGTGGTAGTGTATAAGTTCGGTGGAGCATGCCTAAAAAACAGAGAATTGATGAAGCGCACCCTCGATACCATTAAAAAGGCACCTAAACCAGTTGTATGTATTTTTTCAGCAGTTTTTGGAGTTACTGACAGGTTGCATGGCATTCTGGAACTGACCT
>JALUTL010000169.1:0-1661 GCA_027016475.1 Candidatus Heimdallarchaeota archaeon | reverse complement strand
ACTCTGGAAGATCCACCTAGCACTTTTGGATACGGAAACTGCAAATCTTCAGATGCTCGAAGACATTTTCAATGAACTGAAAACTTTGCTCACTGGGAAAATTTACACAGGAGAAATGACAGCAAGACTAACAGACAGAATCTTGGCTTATGGAGAAAAATTGGCGGTGCAACTTGTCCTTTTGGCATTGCAACGAGAAATGGAAACACATAAAATTCACATAATCGACCCCTCCAAGTTTCTGCGTACCAATGGGATCTATTATGAAGCAGAAATAGATATCAAAGCTTCACAAGAGCTTACAACAGAAACATTGAAGCCATTGATTGCAAAATCCAACGTTGTCCTAGTTCCGGGATATTATGGTGCAGACAAGAATGGAAATGTGAATTTGCTTGGAAGGTCGGGTACCGATTATTCGGCAACCGGCATTGCTACAATTCTGAATGCAGAAAGCATCACAATTTGGAAGGATGTTTTTGGATTCATGAGTGCCGATCCGAAAATTGTTTCAAATCCTGTAACAATTACCGAAATGAGTTATTCGGATGCAGAAATACTTACTTTTTTCGGTGCAAAACTTGTCCATCCCAAAGCAATACGCCCACTCGTTCAACATCAAATCCCATTGTTCATCCGCAACATCGTTGATCAGGACGTGTACACCAAAATCAGTGCAATGCCTTCAAGACCACACAATACTGCCATAAGCATTTCATATAAGCATGACATCAGAAGATATCGGTTCACAAAAGAACAGGCCAAGAAACAATGGTCGGCCATTACCCAACTGGAACCGTTTGTGATCGTGCACAGACAGGGAGAAACAACTGTCTTCCTCAAGCGACGAAAAGAAATGATCAAGCTTGATTGCATTGAACTTGTGGAAAACCTTTCTTTGGTTCTTGTAATTGGCAATGATTTCGATTCAAGACATACACTGGAGCTGCTCAAGGAGATACAGACGCAACAAATAGACATCAACAACTTTGTTGGACAGCATAGTGGACAAGTGATCCTTTTCAGTGTGAAACAAGAAGATACAAGTAAACTTGTCAAACTATTACACAGAAGATACTTTGAATTACCTGCGACGAACAATGGGGACAGCAATTAATGCAAACATGGCAAGGAAGGCAGTAGCAAATCCAAATCCAGGAACACCGCCACCACCTGACCCTTCACCAATGATGAATGTACCATACATGCCTGCTTCCCTATGGCCAGAAACACTGCAATAGAACTCAGTAGAGATGTCGGTATTGGGTGTCTTGAAGGTGATATTGGCGATTACCCCAGGATCAGCATTAATATCAATTGCATGGAGGTCTCCAGTTTCGTCAACTACAAAGTCGTGGAATTGAGTGTCCTTGTTCTCAAAGATAATGGACACACAGGTATCCTTGGGCAACTTGATTTCGGACAGGTTAAATTTCAGACCGCTGATGGCTGCAACTTTTACAGTCTCAGTCGGATCAGTGCAGGTTGCATCATCATTGAGGCTCAACGCGTTTGTTGACTGAATTGAAAAGGCGGTAGCCAACAAAAGCACGAAAATTGCGCCAGTAAATGCGAATTTCATGAATTTCATATTCTCACCGCTAATGTCATCATTAGCAACCTTATATGAAATTAAAATTTTATAAACATTATAGAAGAGA
>JALUTL010000168.1 GCA_027016475.1 Candidatus Heimdallarchaeota archaeon | reverse complement strand
GACACAAACAATACGAGTTGAATGTTGTGAAAAGCAAAACAATTACGATTATAACACTAAGCATTCTTATTGCCGGAGCGGTTGCTCTTCAGCCTCAAGGCAATAGTGAAATGGTCGAAGTAAGCATCATATTCCATGATGAAGTAAATATAGGCTTGCTGAATGCCAACAATGCAGAAATAACATATACCTACAAGACATTTGCAGCGGTCAATGCATTCATCCCATCAAATGCATTTAGCTCCATTGCCAATAGCCCTACTGTCAAATCCATTGAAAAATCAATAGAAGTTTACCTTCTGGAGGATACCATGGATTGGGGAGTTGATCGAGTGGATGCAGACAAGGTGTGGGGCGGCGCTGATGGCGCAGTTGATGTAACAACATCTGTTGCAGGATCTGGCGTAAAAGTCGCAGTGATAGACACTGGAATCGATTATACCCATCCTGATTTGGCTGATGCTTATGCAGGAGGGTACGACTTTGTCAATGATGATACTGACCCCATCGATGACCATGGACACGGAACTCATGTGTCTGGAACCATCGCCGCACAAGACGACGAGCCCAACGCTTTGAGTGGCTCATTGATTGGTACTGCACCTCACGTATCAATCTATGGTGTCAAAGTTCTTGATCACAGAGGAAGCGGATCATCAGCAGATGTTGCAGCAGGTATCGATTGGTCTGCAGCAAATGGTATGCATATTGCCTCACTCTCATTAGGATCTAGCTCACCAAGCACAACTATTCAAACTGCTGGTGAAAACGCATATGCAGCAGGTGTCCTTTTGGTTGCAGCCTCTGGTAATGACGGCGCTGAAGTAGGCTATCCTGCCGCTTTTCCAGAATTTATCGCAGTTGGTGCAACGGACAGCAACGACCAGATAGCAAGTTTCTCTAACTTTGGACCAGAATTGGAATTGTCTGCACCCGGTGTTGATATTACATCAACAACTCCGACCTATAAAGTTGGTAGTGGCATTTTTGCGCCTGCCTTGAACTATGACACATGGTCAGGAACATCTATGGCAACTCCTCATGTGAGCGGTGTCGCTGCCTTGGTATTTTCCGCTGATTCCACATTGACAAATGTGGATGTGAGAAGCATACTTCAGAATTCAGCAGAAGATTTGGGAGACCCTGGCAAAGATGACTACTTTGGATATGGTTTAGTCGATGCTGAAGCAGCAGTTGCATTGGCTGGAGGCGGTGGTGGATCAACTGATGACACAACTCCACCTGCAAAAGTTACTGGTCTTACAGCAAGTGCAGTTTCAAGCTCTCAAATCGACCTCGCATGGGATGCAAACACTGAAAGCGATCTGAGCTATTACAACGTTTACAGAGACGGTGTATTGATTGCTCAGGCAACTACCAATTCTTTCAGTGACACAGGGCTGTCTGCATCAACTACTTACACCTATGAAGTTTCTGCTGTAGACACTTCCTCAAATGAAGGCACAAAATCAGACCCTGCTAGCGCAACCACATTGGAATCCACTGGCAACATCATGTATGTCTATAGCATTACTTTTGTTGAGCGGTTCCAAAAAGGTCAATACATAACCTATGCTACAGTGACAGTCGTTGACGGAGACGGAAATCCATTGGAGGGAGTTGTTGTCGATGTCCAAGTTACTTGGCCTGATGGTTCAACAGGAACTGGTAGTGGTACAACTGATGCCAATGGGCAAGTGGTCTTCTCTTGGAATTCAAACTCATGTGGTACATACACTTTGGACATCCTTGGATTGACATTGGACGGATACACATGGGATACCAGCCAAGGATTGACATCTGCCTCATTTGATCCATGTGCCTAAGTAACATCTGAAATTTGAAAAGAAGCCAAGAATAAACCAAATTAAACTTAAAATTCATCATTACCTGTTGAGGATTGAAAAAACACTACTTGGGCATACCCCTCACAAAACTATTCTAAACCATGTAATCACGTACTGACTAATAGAATTGTGTCCAATGAGTAATTAGCCATGAATGAAAACAAACTCATCTTTGGACTAACATTCGTCGTGCTTTTCTGTGGCACTCTTTTTGGTGCATATGCTGCAGTAAGCATTGATGAAGGTATTCAGGTGGCACCTGACAATGTCGGTGTTACCTTTAACACAGGTGAATTGGAAATTTTTGTTCCTTCGGATCAAGTTCCCTTCTACTTTTTGACGGAACTTTCCACGAACATAACATACAAAGTCCAATTCCACAACATGTTTGAGATATCTGATTTGGATGGTGATGGAGAATATAATCAAGGCAATGACAGCATAGTTCCCACATCATCCAAGGCATTGGCTTCCTTCAATTGGTCGATCAGTGACATAGACAATGAAACAGACAGCGATGGCAATTTGGTGGCTACCCATTTCAACCTGACTGGAAGCTACAATGGATTGACTGTCCAATTCCGAAACCATATTGATATGGTCAATGGTCTCTCACTGAAATTCGATGTAGTAATCAACAGTTACAATTTTATTGATGACAATGCATCCTTGGTGCTTGCCTATATGATTACTTCAAGTGATCCTGATTACGATGGTACTCCAAAAGACGCCAATGACACTGTCACATTCGGAAGAGGATTTTTCTCGTCCCTACCATCAGCAGAAGACATAAACGGAACCAATGTCGCTTCAATTGCAACTGGTCTCTCAACAGGTTCAGATGGAGGCAATGGCATGGTATATCTGACCTATGAGCACTTTGATGGTGACTTGGTACATGATCCAACCATTGGTGTTGAGCAAGGGCCACCAGGTGGAGAAAAAACTTTTGCTTTTGGTGACATTGAGATTACAGTACCCTCCGACCAAGTGCCGTTCTTCTCATTTAAGAATGCATCAGCCACAGATTCCTATCAAGTCAAATTCTTCCTCATGTTCGAGGCAACTGATGTCGATGCTGATGGCATCTATGATGATGGTAATGACACAATCATCGCAGGATCCCATGTAGCTTTGGCCTCAATGGATTGGGCCTTGAGCGATATCTTGAACGAAACAGATGGAAGTGGCAACATCGTGGCAACCCACTTCAACATCACTGGAACCGCTACGGTTGCTAACTCAAACGATCCCGATCTGTTTGTCCAATTCAGAATCCACATTGATCAAACCATGGGCAATGCCTTCAAGTTTGACTTGGTTGTCAAAAACAAGAGTTGGGCAAGTGATGCAAATGATACCATGTTGGTTCTGGGTTATCTCATATCTACTACTGATCCAGAATACGACGGAAAACCAGATCTTGCTCCTGAAGGTAGGGCATCATTTGGAAAAGGATACTTCCAATCAAATGTCACCGCAACAGATGTCAATGGTACTGAACTTGCTACAGGCTTGTCTGTTGCATCTGGAAATTCAACTGATCAAGGAATGATCTATCAATCCTATGGTCACTTCGAATCCGACATGGTTCATGATCCAATTATGGGTCTTGAATCTGACTCAGGTGATACTGAGACTGAAACCAGTGAAACAGCAACCGATACCACAACTACGACCAAAACCTCAACGACTTCAGAAGCGGCGGCTACATCTGAAGCCACCACAAACCAGCAATTACCTCTTGCAATCTTGCCGCTTCTGATGGTTTTGGTCACTCTCCCTCTTATGCGGAACGCATTCAGAAAGACTGAATAATTTAGTCATTAGGGGTATCCTATTACCAAACCTACACTCAATTTAAACCAAAAACACACGTAATTTTAACAATTAAGCAGTCACAATAACAATTTTAAAGCGACAAATCATTTTCAAATCATGATTATAGGTATTAACCATGTGGTGATATATACGAAAGACCTAGACCAAGCTAAAAAATTCTACTGTGAAATTTTGAATTTCCAGATCGGCTATTCAGATGAAGTTTGGACTGAAGTTCACCTTCCCAACAAAGGAGCATACATAGGTCTTCACAAAACAGAAGAACCAATTCAAAAGGGAAGTGAAATTACTTTTCGGGTGAACAATATTGAGCAGGTTTACAACGATTTAAACCAAAAAGGCGTAAAATTCATTGGAGAAATCTTTTCCCCTGCCAAAGGGATAAAGTTAATTCATTTTGAAGATCCGGATGGCAATCCGCTTTCCCTGATTGAATATGGAGAGACAGAGCATTGAAAAAGCTGTTGGTACATCCGTAAGACATTTCCGCTCATCTGTGAATCGCAACACTGGCCTTCGTCATCTGTACCAAATGACCTAACCAATATTGCATAAATTACCTTTATGTTTCTGTCAGAATTTTTATGAGAATCCATGGTTTGGATTGACAACGGCTTTAAATGTAATTAAATGAAACGTTTTGATGGATTTATCTCCAATCCACCATGATCCATTGCTGGAACTCGGTGGAAGAAGGAAAGTCAGGGAAATGGCAAATGCAATCCGCAAGAAAAACTTCAGGAATGTTGTCACAGCATCACGGAATTTTTTCATTCCTCTGATTCAATATTGCAGAAATGCCTGCCATTATTGCGGATTTTCCAGAAAGAAACTTCGCACTGATCTAGACTCGGTTGAAAAGAAAAAAATGATAGTTACACCTGATGAGGTGAAGCACAAACTCAAACAGGCCAAAACCTTTGGATGCAGAGAGGTTCTTTTTGTTTTGGGTGATCGACCAGAGGAATCAAGTCGTGAAACGAGAGCTTTCTTGGAAGCCCATGGATATTCAAATACTGTAGACTACGTACATTGGGCATGTGAACAAACTCTGTCAATAGGATTGGAACCGCATGTCA
>JALUTL010000167.1 GCA_027016475.1 Candidatus Heimdallarchaeota archaeon | reverse complement strand
GTCATATCCTGGAACAACCTGCAACGAAATTATCCAACCGTCCCCGATCACCTGAAATCCGTGAAGAACATCCACCGATCCTGCATGAATCCTGTACAGCAGACCAACCTTCAGCTTAATTGAATTGGGCTGTGTCCCAGTAATCTCATCTGAAGGGGCAACCCAGACAAATTGCTGAGCAACCAGATAGATGTCGCCAGAAGTATTCCGAGACAATGCAGGGTTTCCGTTGGACAATGTGTCGGGATACACACCATTTGCAGCAACATTTTTGCTCGCGGCCATGGCATAGAATTCATCTGCGGGAACTTTCTCAAACTGTTCGGGAGGGTTTTGGTCACCGAGAATGACCCAGCCCACAGTCATTCCAGCCATCATGATGATCATTAACGCCATCAGGATCGTCCATATTCGTTCATCCTTTCCCAGCGGCTTACGCCACCAATTTTGTTTAGGGGGAGTAATTGCCATATTTTCATCAACCTCCTAGCCTCTAACCAAAATCTCTATTGCAACCCAAACCAGCCACCCGAAGGTGATTGCAGTCGCTATTCCCAATTGCAGCCAAAGATTGTCTACAAATTTGGCAAAGTTCGATTTTTGCGCGGTACTCATGTTTACCACCATAATACTTGAACAAATATAGTATTTAAATATAGTGTACATTCTATAGTAATTTGCGAGATTGCTCACAGTTGGTTTGACGAACCAAAAAATTGCACTTTTCATCAAGTATTGACAGCAAAGTAAATTAATATATATTGTATAGCACTACTATGACTATGGACAACTTAGCCACAAGTACAGACCAACCACTGTTTTCCTTTCAAGGAATTAGGGTATTGGCTCCAACGGCATTGGTGTTTTTTGCAACAGGAATCTTTCTTGGAGCAATGAATGCATTGAGAATGGCAGGAATCATCAAATATGAGGAGATTCATTATTTGCATTGGAACACGGCACTGTTGGGGGGTGTTACACTGATACTGCTTCTGCAACTGTTTGCATATCTCAGCAACGCTGGCATTCTGAAGCAGAATGCAACTTTCCCCATGGTTTTCATGGTGTCTTGGATCCTAGTTGTTCTGTTGAATTATGCCACAATTTTCAATTGGATTCCTTCAGAATTGACAAGTATATTGTTCATGGCTCTTGCCATTTCCCTAGTGTACCCCTTTGCCCTTTTGTTCAATGCGGGGAAAAATAGTTCTGAGAGTGGGCACCACTATCATTTTATGTTCGGCATATTTTGGCAGATCATTGCCTTATTCTTTTTTGAATCGCTTGTAAGAATGAACCCCATATTTCTCTTCTGTTTTGTCTATGGGTTTTTTACAAACTTCCTGTTTGGAGGCATTTTCCTATTTCTTCCAGTTCTATTCAAGCAAAAAGCCCTAAGTCGCGGTTCATTGAAGTTGCATGCCATAGTGCACAACACCGGAACTTTGTTGGGTGCCATCTATGAGTATTTGCAAGACCTTGGAGGGATGTCTTTTGATTGGGTGTTCAACTTGCTGAGTACAATTGTCTGGTTTCTTGCATTTCTGATTTTCTTTTTTTGGTATGGAGATTTCATATACAAGACAGGGCTTAATTCTTCCTTATTTGGGGTGTCAATAGGAATGGTCATGTATGCCTTGTTCCTGTTTGACAGTTTTGTAGGAGCAGTTCTTCCCAGCTGGGTTGGATTAAGGCATGTGCATGTCCTGTTTGTCGGCTCTTTGGTCATCACAATTTCTTCCGTGGGATGGGTTGTCATGAAAATGGAAATGAAGGTTCCCATTGAGTTGGAAGCAACTTGGGACTTCAACGAGCTAAAGTCAGATTTCCTGAGTGTAAAGGGACTCCTACTGCTATTTGTCATCCTTGGTGCTGCAAGTGTCCTTTTCTTCTTCACCCTCCAAGAGTACAAATTTGTAGCTTATGCCGGGTTTGTGTTGGTAACTTCTTTTGTTTTGAATCAGGCTGTTGCATGGATTAAAGCCAAGTGAGAGAGAGTTTTTATATTTTGTAAACACAAACTCTTAAGCGGCAGTTTGACAGAATAGGATTTATGAAAGCTAGGGCTCTTCTGTGCCTTCCTATGTTCAACCTCATCAGAGTCGATGCCCATGGAGACACTTTGGATACTGGATCAAACTTTGGATCTGTCTCTTTAGGATTTGTGGTAGCAGGAGCAGTTATTTTTGTTGGAATCATTGCTTCCGCAGTTTGGTTGATACGGAAGGATCCAATTGAGATGGACAGCCCACGAACCTATATGGATAAGCTGAACCTGTTCACGAGGAATGCAAGGCTGTATATTTTGCACATACAAGGCATGAGCCTCACATATGGGGTTCGAACCATTCTTTATAACATTTATCTCCTCTTCATTTTTCGGGACGGCGTACTCATTGGAACAGCCTATTTGGATCCAATATACTTCATCGGGATACTTCTTGCGGCAGGTTCAATTGTGACAGGAGTTATGTCCCCCATCAACGGGATCTTTGTTGACAAGCTCGGAAAGAAATGGAGTTTTATCATAGGTGACTTTGTAGGTTCTTTGACCATTTTGGCAATTGTTTTTGTACAGCATCCGATCTTTGTTGCAACAATGCAGATACTTCGTTCTGCAATTATGTCAATCCACAATATCGCCGAAGGACCGTTCATTTACGAACAGTCAAGTGAAAAAGAACGCGTCCACCTGTTTTCCGTCTCGTCAGGCTTTTCAACATTGGCATCCATGTCCGGAAATCTGGCTGGAGGCGTTGTACCTCTGGCAATTTCCATATTCCTCTATAGAACACCGATTGTTTCAGGCAGACAATCCATTTTTGTGCTTCAAGCAGGACTATTGGTCTCAGTTTTGCTGTGGTGGTTAAGTCTGGTTCCAGCCTTCCCAATGCGGGAAGACCCAAAACTCAGGGAAAAAGCAAATCAGCATTCCATATCTGCCAAACTGTCGTTCAAAAATGTGACAAACTGGAAAACCATTGGAGTGTTCACCTTAAGCTCCATTTTTGTCGGAACAGGAGCGGGATTGTTTGTATCTTATTTCAGCCTATTCTTCCTACTCCGTTACAATGCAGATACAGCATCGATGTCGATCGTTTTTGCGCTTGGATCATTGGCCGTCGCTATCGGAAACTTCCTCACACCCATTCTATCAGAAAAATTGGGAAAGGTAAACTATTTGGTGTCAAGCAGGTATCTCAGCATCATATTTCTTTTGCTCCTGCCGCTCTCACCTACCTTTTGGTTGGCAGGAATTTTTTATATTCTCCGAATTGCATTGATGGTAGGCAGCTTTCCAACGGAATCGGCCTTGGCCATGGAGAATGTCAATGATGCCGAAAGAACAACAATGGAAGCGATCCGATTGGGTGGTTCGTCAATATTTTCTGCATTGGGATTTTTTGCAGGCGGATACCTTCTTTCAACATCTGATTTTCTGCACCCCTTTGTCATCGCCGCCCTTTTGTATTTCGTGGCAACAACTGTATTTTGGCTCTATTTCAAACAGCCAAGGCCACTTAGACAGCCCCCATCCCCTCTTGAGGCAATAGTGTAATAATGCCAAGAAATCCAAGGTCAGTTGCTATTTTGGCGGACAATTTTTGTGAACACCATGATTTTGGGAAATAAATCAATGACAAGTTCTATAAACTAAATTTATATACAAAAAGGTATCACTTGTCATTATACGGTCTGTCATTTTACACACAAAATCAGCCCACTTACGAGAATGCTTTTAAGTTTTTTCACCTTAAGTTAGGTAAGACCTTGACAGGGCGCGTTACAAATTATGGAAGCACATCATCTACGAACTACAAGGCTCATCGGAATTGATCTCGAAATCGGCAGTTCTGTGCAAGGTGCTTCAGATCCGCTTTATGCTGTTTCAGTTTTGGAAAAAACCAATGATACCCCAAGTTCATTGAGAAACCAAAGGTTTGAGCAGGTACTTCAGCTTGCAAGCGGAAGTGCTTTATTGATAATAGACAGTTTGAGCGAGTTACCCATAGAAAGCACAAAATTGCCAAGTTTTGTTCGAGCAATCCATCCCAGCAAGATTGTGATTGCCACCTTGCTGCCTGATGGAACATATCGTGGTTTGAAAGAGTTAGCAGACATTCATGAAATACCAGTGGTTCAGAAAACTGATTCTGAAGAGACATTCCGTCTGTTGGTGAAGCTGGTACAGCTTGGTGTGGGTTCTGTTTTGGAATTGACAGAAGAAAACACCATCAAGATTATGGGGCTTCGTCATGCAGGCATTCTGGAAAATCTTCCGGAAGAGGCAAGGTTTCGCGAAGAAAGGGGAGTACGTTTCAAGTATGCCCAGAAAAGCAGTTTGGTAGAGCAGTTCGACATGCTGATCAAATCGGAATACATTGAAAGAGCAATCATGGCCATTGAATTTGGGAAGGAAGCGGAAGTATATCAAGTTGTGATGCCGGACGGGTCGCAGGCAGTTGTCAAGGGATTTCGCCCTTACGGCTCCCAAGCAAGAAAGCTGAAGAAGGAACAGAAAACAGCCAATCCATGGAGCACAGCTGAGTCAATGGCGAAAAAGGAATTTCGCCTACTCTCCATATTAAGTAGCAGGGGAATTGAGGTGCCCCGTCCGATATTCCAGATTGGCCCGTTTGTTGGAATGGAGCAATTGATTTATTCTCAAACAGACCAAATCTTGGCACCACAATTAGGCAAAATAAACTTGAAGGCATTGGGCTTGTCACCGATCGAGTGTTTTGAGGAGCTTTTGGATATCCTATTCCAGATGTTCTATGACGCAAATGTAGTTCACGGAGATTTTTCCCCAGCAAATGTGCTGGTAACAGAAACAGGCTTATACATCATAGATGTCAGGCAGGCAGAGATGTTCGATACCAAATATTGGGGTCGAACAGCAAACAAGATCCGAATTGACAAGGCAGTTTCCATTCTTGAAAAAGACATTATGACGATAACAAAGCATTTTGCATCGAAATATCGGTTGAAACCAGACATTGTTACAATTATTGAAGAATTTGGAGAGGCCATCCCCAATGCGCTTCGTGTGAGCTGAATTTTGGGGATGCCCTAAAAGGCCTCTTCCTTAGAGATGAAATGCGCAGTTGGGAATGACACAATCCTTTTATCGTAATCCCTGCATCATAAATAATGGCCAGAAGGTTATCAGCCAACATTGACGGAGACTACTTTGTTGACGACACTTGCAGAGAAGTCGCACCAAATACATTTCGGGAGGAAAGTGGTCACTCCGTAGTCTTTTGCCAACCTACGGGTCAAGAGGTGTATTTGGCAAACCTGGCGATCGTCGCGTGTCCAACAGGGTCTATCCATACGGATAAGCAAATTGATAAAAAGGCAGTGGCGAGAGAGTTTCCGATTCCGGTTGCGGAGAATGTCTACTACAACGGGTTTAATTCCCCCAAATCTTACGGGGCTAAATCCTATCTTGTGGTGACTCAAGAGGGGAATTGAATGGTCGATTCGCCACGATATTCAAAGACCTTGATCCAGTCCATAGAAGAGATGGGAGGAATAGACTACATCTTCTTGACCCATCGCGATGATGTTGCAGATGCTCACAAATACGCCAGTCGATTTGGCGCAAAGCGCATCATCCATCATGGGGACAAGTCTGCACAGCCAGATGCTGAAATTGTCTTCAATGAAGAAATGAAACTGGGGGACTTCACATTGATTCCTACGCCGGGGCATACCAAAGGTCATTCATGTCTGCTGTACAAAAATTTTCTTTTCACGGGTGACCATCTTTACGGGAGGAATGGATAGTTCAGAGCATCTCGGAGCTACAACTGGTGGAGATGGGATGAACAGGTCAAATCGTTGCAAAATCTTGGGGAATATGAATTCAATTGGATTTTGCCAGGACATGGCCACAGACTCTATTTCCTAAACATGAAAGAGCAATATTGCCAATTTGTGGAGGAGGTTTCAGCCCCAGACTATTGGTAATTATGGCAGAAACTCAAACAGAAATGAGGATATCAAATCCGATCAACTGGAGGATTACAATACATATTCCTTCAAACAAATCAAGCTTCAGGTCATCCTTCATCAAGGAGTTGACAAACATGAGGATTGCACCTGAAAGCATGATTTGAACCATCCCTTACGGATCCAAGACAAAATCTCTCCCTATGGCCGCCAAAAATATGCTGACAAGGCCTATCATGAACAGGATGGTGGCAGAAATGGAAGAAAGGACACTGCCAAATACCAATTCCGGATCATCTTTGGCTTTGAAGGCCACAGCCCATTCTGGTAAGGAACCTAAAATGCCAACGATAAGTGCGATATGCCCTTCGTTGAATTCAAGGCCAGATGTTTCCGCTTCGGAAATCAATAGTTCTGCGCCGTGAGCCATAAGTTCCCCAGCCACAACAACGCCAATAAGACCAAGAACCAGAAACTTTGCAATGTTATTCCATTTAAGCCCTTCAGTCATCAAAATGGCTTTTCGATCTTCTTCGGAGTAGGAAGGATTCAGTTCTTTGTCAATTGCGACAAAGGCCATGTATGCAAAGTAAATGGCAACAGTTCCAACAGAGAAAAGTAGAGGTATTTTTATGCCTTCTGTCTGATTGCCGAAACGCACATTTTCGGCGAAGTTGAACACAAACAGGAAGAGGGAGGTCACAAAGGCGAACATCATCAGTTCTGATTCATATCGCAATGTTGTGACAGGCACCCGGATATGACCAGATTTCCTCGTTTGCGAAATTGTAACTACGCCAAACAGCAATGTATTTGCACCTGCGACAACCAGAACAGTCAGGATAGCAATGTTGCTTTGCCCTCTTATGATCAAGAGCAATGCCAAAACAAGCTCAGGGAGATTTGCCATAATAGATCCAATGATTCCAGCCCCATAGGTTCCAATGCCTAAGCGGGTGGCAAGCATTGTGAGCCCTTCAACTGCCCACTCACTTGGTTTCAGAATAGCCCAAAGTGCAATTGCAAATCCCAATCCAGCAACAACAAAATGATTTGCTTCGATTGCCCTCAAATAAAGATAAACAAACGAGAAAACGACCACAATCCCAAAATGGGAATATTTCAGATTCAGTGATGTTGGTGCATGTATTTCCTGTAAATGATCCATAATTTATGGCAATTTATACAGAATATAAGAGCAGTATGTGCCTATCAATTCAATTGACAAGAAACAGGTCATTCATAATGGCAATCTAATCCGGAAAGACAATATGAGAATGATTTTATAGGATTTGACCAAAGGAAAGTTATGGAATTATCACAGGTAAGTATTTTATCGAAGATATTCAATGAGGTTTTAGACATTCCTCTTACCCAAATTTAGATGATATAGCGTATGGCGAATGGGAAACATGGGATTCAATTGCCCATATGGAAATGGTTGGCCGTTTTGAGGAAGAATTTGGTGTAAGTTTGGATATAGAAGAAATAACAGAAATGGAAAACATCGGAAAGATTAAAGAAATCCTGAGAAAACATGGGCTTGATTTATGAATTTTCAGGAATACCTGTTCAAAACCCATACAGAAGAAATAAGGCAGAAGCCCGCACTAATATCGGGAAAAGAGAAGGTAACCTATGAAGAAATCGAATCCGGAATTGTTGCGATGATGGAAGCTCTGGACAAGTACACTAAGCAAGATCGAATACTGATATTGGCAGAAAACAGTATCGAATTTGTAGTCTCGTACTTATCGGTGATAGGAAAAGGCCTTGTTGCAGTTCCAATATTTTCTCGATCCAGTCCTTCAGAAATTGAATATATTGCACGGGATGTCATGGCCAAGGCAGTCATTTTCCATCCAAAGCTGAAATCCAAGGTTGAGAATCTAAATATGGACAAAATAGAAGTGATGCCAGCCAATCAAATCAATAAAAAATCAAGAATATCTCCTGTGCCAGTTCAAGATCATGATTTGGCCGTCATAAACTATACAAGTGGCTCAACAGGTCGTCCCAAAGGAGTAATGACATCCCACCGGAACTTGATCAGCAATACGGCTTCAATCATTGAATATCTGAATTTGTCCTCTTCGGATCGATTTCTTCTTGTCCTCCCTTTGGCATATTGCTATGGTGCATCATGGTTACACACACTCTTCAAAGTCGGTGGAACAATCTATATCAACAATCAGTTCATATTCACCTCAAAGCTGATTGAGCAGATGCTTAGTGAGAAAATTACCGGTTTTGGAGGAGTTCCGTCCCATTACCAAATCTTGTTGCGCAAATCAAACTTCTTGGAATATGACTACCCACATCTGCGGTTCTTGGCACAGGCAGGAGGAAAGCTTCAGGTTCCGTATATCAAGGAATTGGTTGAGAAATTTGGGGAGGAAAGAGTATACATCATGTATGGACAAACCGAAGCAACTGCGAGGCTATCGTATCTTCCCCCCAATATGCTCAAATCAAAAATGGGGTCAATCGGCAAAGGCATTCCAGGTGTTGAGCTACGTGTAGTAAACGACAATTTTGAAGATATTAAACCGGGTGAAGTGGGAGAGTTGGTTGCCAAAGGAGACAACATCATGCTTGGCTACTGGAATGATCCTGATGAATCAAACAAGGTTCTAAAACACGGCTACCTGTTTACGGGAGATTTGGCAACTGTAGATGAGGACGGCTTCATCTACATTGTAGATCGCAAGAAAACAATGATCAAGAGTGGGGGGTATAGGGTGTCTTCCAAAGAAATCGAGAATGCGATTGCAGAATGCAAGAATGTTGTTGAAGTAGCCGTGGTTGGAGCACCAGACGAACTTAAAGGAGAGATTCCAGTCGCTTTTGTCGTACTGAATGATCCATCAGGATTGGAATTAGTAGTGGAAACCTATAAGGCAAAATTACCGAAATTCAAATGGCCTGACAAAATTGTTCCTGTCAAAGCCCTCCCGAAAAATGAATCTGGAAAGGTTCTTTATGCCGAACTGAAAAAGTTTGCTGCAAACCCTATAGATGTGTAAGAGTAATCCATCTCACCAAACGATTGATCAAGAGAATTCCGTCCCAAGGCGAATCATAGATATTCATCTGGCCAGGAAGAACGATGCGGGCTGCACCATGCAAAGCCATTTCAGCGGCAAATGCTTCTGCCCGTTCTCGATCTGTGGTGAGTAACCCAATGGTTTGAACCTCACGGGTCATTACTTTCTTAAGCTCAAAAATGTTCTCTATCCGTTTCAGGAAAATGGTTCGTCCCTGTACAGGTTCTACCAACTCAAGCTGGTCATCGCCTGCCAGAAGGGTCCAGTCCAATTCAGGAGTGCAGATCACTTTTTTCCCTTCCATGGCATACTCTGCCCGGGTCATAATGATTTTTGCCGCTATGGCCTGGGCAACCCCATTTTTGGGAAACCTTTTGGATATTTCTGAAAAGGCCTCTTTAAAATGGCCTATAACGACATCCAAGTCCCCCTCAACAAAGATGACATGTGGGGATGAACAGCCGGTCTGCTCCACAAAAACAGCATCCTCCACAAACCGACCGATGTATTTGCCAAGCTCCGGCAAGTTTAACGCGGTTTGGTCAATGACGCCAAATGAATATTTGGGTCCAAAGATTATATCTTCACAATGGCTCATAGTGCTTAGTTGTCGGATATGGTCAACAGATTCTCTTCCACCCCAAATGACCCTTCCATCAGCCAATTGGGAAAGTTGCAGATGAAGATCTGTTCGGTCAGACGGGAAATAGACTATCCTGAATTTTTTCATGAGATCCTTTCCTGAAAGACCGTTGCATTCACATTCAGAAAATTTTTTGAGAAGAACTTCAGCATGCTCCAAGCTTTGTTTTGAGATCCGGGCAATGTTCAGGTTATTGACCAGAAGCGATTGAATGACAGAAAAAAAGGTAAGGGTTGGAACGTTCCCTGCCACCCAATGGCAGATCAATCCCCTTGGAACTGCTTTCATTTTTTTCCTTTCATCACCTAAAAATTGATCCAAATAGCCAATATTCCCCAAATTTTTTTCGAGAAGTTTTCTTAGGTTTGACTTGCGCATCCAATTGGCAAGAAATACCGACCCTTCCATCCTTGCCAATTCACGATCCCGGATGATCGCCTTTGAAAACGTGTCAAAAAAGTTGAGCAGGTCTTCCACTTCAAATTTCAGCTCAAGGTCATTATATAGCTCTTCAGCCAATTGGATCAACTGAGATTTGTTCGAGATATGTATTATTAGATTCTGACGTGCTTCCTGCATTTATAATCCTCCTAATTTAACAAGCCGTTGGGCAAACGTATCTCCGCAACCGCGAATTTCTGCCTTTTCGACCCGGGATTTAAAAACAAAATACTTTCCCTTTCTTCCACATGGACAATCGTCAATTCCTACCAATGTCCCAATGTCTTCTGTCAGAAGGGCCTGTCCAGGGTAAGAAGTAGGCAATACTGACAATGTCTCTATTATCCCGGATTCGCCTATTTCAACTTCCCTCATGGAGTAGATGTCTCTGATGATGACATCACCGAAATTTGGGACATGTTTGTATCCTTCTTCACAGTCAGGATAGATGATACCCACCTGCTCCACCATTCCATAGAAATCGATAACCTTCCGTTGGGACATGCCCAAGTATCGTTCCAACTCACTGTTAAAGGTCGTCTTTGAAACCTTTTGTGATTCAAGCTTTTTCCACCCTCCAGAATGCAAAACAGTTAGCTTGGGGAAAGAAAAGTGTTCATTGCTTTTTTCCAAATTTTTGATGAGGGATGTCCAAATCATGAAAGTGAATCCAAAACCAAGGATTTCTTGGTCACCGTAGGCCTGCTCTATTTCTCGGAGTTGGTCAAGATTAGGCACAAGATTGCCCGTTGCATCCTCTTGCATAATATAGAACGTTTTCTTGGAAAAGTTCTCAATCCCGCGTATTGCAGCACCTCTTGCAGTCAATTTGCTCTTTTTGGGATCATTCACGGAAGGTGAATCAAACACAATGTAGGGTCTTCGTTCCTTTCCAATTATGGACTTGAGAATAGCTATCAATCCCTTCTTCTGTCGGTTTGCAGTTGTCGCATCCAACGGAATGGAAGAAGGGATGCCGGTTGTGGTTGCGCTACTGTTCAGGATACGAACCACCTTGTCCCGATCGCACGTGGTCAAGTCATATTTTTTGAACAGATTGACTGGGATGGGGGGAATGTCCACCAAATGTTGAAGCGAATCAACATCAACACCAAAGGTTGTATAAAAGTTTTTCAGGTACTGATTCCTCTCAATACCAGCTTTAATCTGTTCTTTCATGATATTAAGCAGGACTTTCTCCTTCTGTGCTTGCGGAATAGTGTATTGTTCCTCCTTGATTAGGGTTTCCACATCATGCACTGGCTTCACAGCAGAGATAAGATCACCTCCAAGTTTTCTTGCTTCAACCGTAGCGAATCAGTTCTCAATACACCATCCTCGATTGCCAAACTCAATAGTTTTTCTTTCTGTGCCAAAATCACATCAGTTTCTTCCCTGAACATTCCTATACCGAGTTTTTCATATAATTCAAGAAAAGTGTTCCACGCAGGGTCATTTGATTTGTTCTTGTGGTAGAGGATATTAGCCTTGCAAAAATTAAGCACCGACTGTCCATGAGATTTGCCGCTTATCATCTCGTAGGCGTGGGCCAATGCATGGCAAGCACCCGCAAAGGCAACACCGACAGCCATACCGGCCAAATATCCAGAAACAAACAACTTCTCCTTCCCTTCTTTTGAATTCCATTGTTCCAGGTCGAATTCATTCAGCATACTAAAAACACTGGAACACCAAGCTTTGACCAACGCATTGCTTCTCTTGGACATATAGCTTTCTACCGCATGAGTAAATATATCGGCCACCGCATGGGCTACGAGCCTTTCATCCAATGTGTCCAAAAATTTCAGGTCATGAACAATCAAATCTGGCATAAATGTAGGATTTACGAAAAATGTCTTTCTTCCATCCATCAAAATAGAAGCTGTGCCGTTTGCCTCTGACCCACTCCCGGGATAGGTAGGAAGCATAATAAGTCTGATGTTTGGTTTTCCCTTTCCAACCGATTCAATGTAATTTGTGCTTCGATAGTATAGGGATTGCCGAACAATTTTGGAAAAATCCAGTACCCTTCCACCACCAAACGCTACCACACCATCATGGTCACACGCAAGGTGCGTATCGAATACTGTGTTCAATTCAGCCTGTGTACCTGAAGCAACCGATTCAACACAAGCGTTCAAGAGATATGATGTCCCCTTTTCAAAGCTTTCGTGTGCTTTTATCGACGGAGTATGCAAGACCAGAGCCTTTTGTAAAGCGACATTTTTCAGCACTCCTACAGCCCCGTTTGCCATCACAGACTGTGAGGGATAGGTTACGACCGGATACAATGACTTCTCATATAGCACATTTATAGCTTAATTTGCCATTACAAAAATGCTACTAAACATTCATTGTCAGTATTTCATGAACATCTCCACGGATGGTTGAACAGACGGAGGAAATTTATAATAGAATGCATGCCAAAAATGGTCATGAAAGAAGGTCAAATCTTTGAATCCCACCATCACATTTCTGCGGAAACCATCCGGCAGTTTGCCCAACTTTCAGGAGACAAAAACCTGATCCATGTAGACAGAGCCTATGCCAAGAACCAAGGGTTTGATGGACAGGTGGCACATGGACTGATTTCATTGGGATTCGTTTCTGCACAACTCACGAGCATAATGGGAGAAGGGAACATTCTTGTTTCAATCGAAGCCAAGTTTGTTCGACCTGTGATAGAAGGTACGGATATAAAACTGTTTTTGACATTGGAGAGAATTGACCCCCGATTTGACCAATATACATTCACCTTTCAAATTTGGAATATGCATGACAACAAGTCAGTCATTAGAGGGTCAGCAAAATGCATACAAAAGAATAGGGACAATCTTCGAAAATGAAAAACGATCCAGGATTACATACATTCTGCAACTTATTCATAAGGATACGGAAATCCATCGAAAAAGTTTTTTGCTTTTCTGTCAATAAACATGGCATATACCATGAAAGTATTGATGAGCAATGACAATAGACCGCCCCCTCCTTCTTGGGTCAAGGCAACAAGACCTACTAACACTCCAAGGGCAGAAAAAAATCCAATTATGTATCTCGCAACACTGGATCGTTTGGGTAGAGATCTCGCAAGCAGGAAATAGATAATGCCTAACGCCAGCAATACGATCAAAAAGAAAACAAAAATGCCAACAAATGCTTCACCGGTTTCGCCTGAAATGCCAGCAAAAGCAAACAAAAACAAGAAGAAAATTACAGCCCCAAGTATGGTAAATATTCCCCCTATGTAGAGAATGACAACAGCGACCTTGATTGAGCCAGGAAGAAAACTGAATGGAACAGTTTCTCCAGGCATCACATGGCCTTGGCCAAACATTGGATGTTCTTGCTGGCCAACAGGATACGGATTGACAGGACTGCCCGCATTTGGAGCAGGATATGTTCCGCCTTCAGAAGAGATTGGTTCTGCTGGAACTTCAACCTTTGCACCGCAGTTGGTGCAGAATTGTCCGCCCGTAATCTTGCTGCCACAAGT
>JALUTL010000166.1 GCA_027016475.1 Candidatus Heimdallarchaeota archaeon | reverse complement strand
ATATTATACACACAAACACAAAAAACCATGTGGGCACCCGCGGCAAGAATCTTCGTCTCTCTTTTGATGCATGGCAGGCAATCCGTCGTCTAAAATTTGAAGAACAGGCTGATACGTATTCTGACGTTTTGCAATTGGTGTTTGATGCATTCGAGAAAAAGTCCATTGATCCCAAACACAAAATTTCTCACAAGCTTCCTCAAGATCAAGGCGATTCCAGCAAAATAGTGAAGTCAGACAAGACAATAGTTGTTTCGTTAGATATCCATGAACGATTGAACAAAATCAAAACCCAATATATGCTGGACAAAGGAATTTCTGCGAGAGGGCCCAATTCTATTTCCATTTCTGACATTGTGATAGACCTGATCAACTATTATAGGCAAATGAAGGGGATGCATCAATGATACGCAAAAAAAAGCCCAAAGACAAGATCCCAAAAGACACGATCCCGAAAGGCAGTATTGTACACGCTCCTCCGCCTCCAAAGAAAAAAATCAAGGCCAAGTTGCCTCCGACCAAAATTGAGCACAAAGAACTACAAACACACAACTCAAACTCATCACCCAAAGATTCTTCTAAAAGTACCCCTTCACAATCACGGCTTAAATCCATTGCCAAAAAAATTCCGAGAAAACCGAAGCAGAGCAAGCAAGCGAATAGTCCTCCAAAATCCTCCAGACTGAAGCGTTTAAAAGAACTGAAACCTCGAACGCTCCCCAGAACAAAAGAAAACACCAAAAACTTTGCTCCAGTTTCAGATTCTGACATGTTCAACGATATTACACATGTAAAGACAAACCCATTAGACAACAAAAAGCAGACTAATCAACGTCCGAAAAAAACTCCACCTACCAAAAGAATCAGGACAATCAAATCAAAATCTGCTCCTTCTCCAGAAAGCAAGAGTCCAGTTTCTGTTTCCCCAAAACAGATGAGGCGTGACGAAAACTCTTCTTTGGATGTCCCTACCAAAATTCCCAAACAAAAAATTCCTCCAACAATTGATATTCCTAAATCTGGAAAAAAACCTCGCACCAAGAAACCTCGAGAGAAAATTCCAAAGTGAAAGTGTAGACTCTTCCGCTTTGGACTGCTGTTGGAATAATAACTCATCAGTTCTTGTCAAAATCAACACAGCAATACTGTGTGTCTTATTAACCATCAATTTCTATTAAGATTGTAATGGGATTCTCGGCAGGCAACACTTCATTTTTCATTTCCCTGATTTTTGTCGGCTTTGCAATTTTCAATTTTCTGGAAGGGGAGGATGAGATTGGAAGGTTGTTCCTAATGTTGGCAACACTGACATTCTTCTTTCTCTATTATGCATTCAAATCGGTGTATTATCTCAAATATCGAGCCACATTCAATGAAGTTGGCTTTGTCGTTTTTCTTCCTCATATCCCCCTTTTCTTTGGTTTTTTTTCACGGATATTTTCTGTTTCGCCACCGAACATATTTGTTGCTGACATTTCAGGAGCTATTCAGCTCTCTCTTTTCTACAATTTTGTTGACATCTTCAGTATCCCATTCTACCTCTTTTCATTGTTCTTGCTTCAAAGAACCTTCCTGCGCTATCCTTTTATTAGACTCAAAGGGCATTCCACTGATGGCTTTTCAGCCACAACAACGGGATTCCTGCTCACACTTGAAGTTCCTTTGATCTACCTGATTATTGTTATGGCTTGGGTTCCCAATGTTACTATGGTTCTTTTTGCTCTATTTTACTTGATCACAGGCATGCTTTCATTATTTGTGTAGTTCCACAAAACATCCCCATAATATGCCAGTATAAAAAGATGGAAATCCCTGCAAATTTGCGGAGTTCCGCTCTAATCCATTCGGGGGGCACATGCTCCCCTCTTTACCACCTTTTGAAAATGGGTCTTTCAACAATTCTAAAATAGTAAAAATCATTTTACTGGTATGTTGGAAACAGGGGCTGATGGTTTTTGTTTGAAGATCTCAATCGGAATGTAAAATCAACATTGATTTTTACTTTTGTTCAGGCTTTAGGAAGGGGGATTTGGCTGGGGAATGTACTAAGTGCATTCATTTTCTTTTTGGCAGACGAATCACATACCCTTCTTGGTTGGGTGTCCGCAAGCACTGGACTTGCAATGACACTGATTGTATTTCCCGCAGGCGCTTTTGCAGACAAATACAGACGGGACTGGGTTCTAAAAGATGCAATGATCTTTGGCATCCTTGGTTTGGGAGTAATGTTCTTTGCCACTTCGATTGTTTTGGTGTTTATTGCCTTGATCTTCTGGGGGTTGTTCCAAGGAATGGTTCAACCCTCGTTGGAGGCAATTTTTGCGGATTCCATCGCTTCAGGAAGGCGTTCCGGCCTGTATGCCACAAAACATCTTCTACAGCAATTGGGAATGGCATTTGGTCCTGCAATCAACATTGCCCTCTTTGTATATTTGGGTGATAAATGGGAACTTTCAATTCTTCAAAAAGTGATGTGGGTAGGTTTGTCCATCTCTTTTCTTTCCTTAATGGTTCTCGCTTTCTTCAATGATGGGGATTCCATGGGGCAAGAAAGTGACGCTTTCAAGCAGGAAGATGAATCTTCCACCTTAACCTCTTCGAAATCTGTTCCATATATCGTGGTTTTGAGCAATCTCATCATTGGTGTGGGTGCTGGAATGACAATTCGCTACTTCCCCATCTTTTTCTATGAAATATATGACATGGCTCCTGTCTTGGTCAACTTGATAATGGGCGGATCTTTTGTTCTGACAGGTCTTTTTGGGTTGTTGACACAGCGCTATTCGCTCGAAAAAGGAAGGCCATTGGCAATCTTCTTGGTACAGAGCATTGCCATCCTCTGTCTCTTTTTCATTTCATTCTATCCTCCAATGACAGTCCTCATTGTTCTTTTTCTGATGAGAGGTGCACTGATGAATGCATCACAACCTCTTTCACGATCGATATTGATGGATTATATCCCCAAGAAAAATCGTGGGAAATGGAACTCCGTTCAGGCAATCGCTTGGGGCCTTTTCTGGAATACGTCAGTTGTAATTGGCGGCTACCTTATCGAACTTTATGACTATTCACTGACATTTCGGATTACTGCACTTGTATATACTGTTGGCACGCTTCCAATCCTACTTTTGGTGCCTCTTGTGAAAAATGAGGATCTTGCTCCAATCAAGTCAGGATATATTTCAATTTCTCCTAGCTTGTCTGTGTCAAATGATTAATGGAAAAATTCTGGATAGGGCGTTGTATCTCTGTATTGCCTTCTTTTTGCCTTCCATTTATCCACTTGATGCCCTAGTATTGGGAGGATGATCCAAAGAAGAAACATGGCGACCAGCAATGTATGGTAAAATGAAGAAGGGATTGTCTCTGCATTCTCGACTTCCTTCAAATAGTTGGCTGGTGCAAATGTAAATTGTACAAGTCTTCGAATTTCTCCCTCTTCAAACAGAATAACAACTGAAGAAGAGGTGATTTGCAACACTGAAATCGGGGTGCCAAAACTGAAGGAATGTGAACTGTATGGGAACATCTCAAAATACTCATGAGCAAAAACTGCAAATGCCATGTCCAAAGGAATCATGTGGTCTATCCCTATCCTAAATGATCCATTTGTTGGAGCAAATACCACAAACTTCCGATCTGCGAGAACATTGAGGGGCCTTGAGGAAGAGAAGGTCAAAGCCGACCTAAAAGATACAATTGAGTATTCTGTCTGGTTCTGATCACTGTGCACATAGATGTTCCTTACAAAACCGGAATCTTTGAATGTGACTTTTTTCAACAGCAGGGGGTGTTGGAGGTAGATGTACATTGCACTATCCAATATCATCGTTTCTTCTACCAACGTTGCTCCAGATGTGCCAATTATTATTCGGAAATTTTGGGTGAGGGTTTGCCAAGTAGAATTAAAAGGCAGATGGCCTTGAAAATCCAAAATAATGTCTGTCTGGTTGGTGGTGATTGAAGCACTTGATAGTGTCCCTGATGACAGAAGTGGACTTTCTCCCTGAATTGTATATCTTTGAATTGCAAACTCAAACAATGTGGGATTAAAATTGTGAAAATGATATACTGCCAATTTTTGTTTCTCTTCAGACAATCCGACAATCACTATGTCATCGCTGTTTTGACTGACTACTCCTGTGATATAGGTATCAATATCGCTCATCAGATATATCCTCTCGAAATTGTCCTTTTTTATCAATAAATCATACTTTGTAATCAAATTTTGTTGTTCCACTAGCTTTCTGACAAAAACCAAGCCGAACTCCGTGTTCCTTCCAATATAGCTTAGGGATTCAAGACCTCCCCCACTCATGCTGATTGAGATTGTTTCGTTTGGCGTGAAGCTCTGGTAAGAGAATCTTGTTTGGTTAAGGATACCTTGTCCCTCAAAGGATGTAATGTCAATTTCTCTGGTTTGATACCTTGAAAGATTGCCCTTCTGGAAGCTTCCTTCATAACTTCGTATAATTGTCTGGTCAAGCCCCAAGTTATTATATACTACCTCAGTTGTCGGCGCGGCAATTCTTAGAAATGGGATGGCTAAGGTGGATACAACCAGCAATCCAATCATCATGATTGCCAATCCAATTCTAAAGAATTTTTCAGGCACGAATAATTTACAATATGTGGCCTTTTTTAGGTTGTGATTTCTATTCTAAACCCTTCCAGTAGCAACAAATTTGAAGTAAAATGGTTTGAAAATCAATTTGAACCACCACCAGAATCTTTTTGGTTTTTTTGGATGCGGAGGTTTTTCATAATTGAAATCTAGGAACAAACTTTTACCAAATGAAGTCAAGAAGAAACATTGCACATGGCCG
>JALUTL010000165.1 GCA_027016475.1 Candidatus Heimdallarchaeota archaeon | reverse complement strand
GCATATTCGAAGCAGCAACAAATACAAAATTTGCATATAATCCAATCTTTTGAAAATATAATCAGCAAATTCAACGCTAAACGAGCCAAAACTTGTGTTACATCAAGCTTAAGTGGATCTCACCACTCAAAAATCACCAACCCCAACCATTTTGCATTTTAGTTAGTAGAAAACAATCTAAGTTAGTGTGTTAGCACTTCATCATCAGTTAGATTTCGAAGACGCATAGCGGATTGTTAGTTAACCACTCACTTGATTCGAAGCTTAATTTTCAGTTAACCACATGTCGCTCAAAGTCTAACCAAAACCGGCAATCTTTGGATAATTGCTCTAAAAGGATATCCCTTGCAGTTGTTCGCACCATATTTCGTTGTTAAAAAAATAGTTTGCAATCCACGCTATGGTGTATGATTTGGTGGAATCATCTGAATCAAGGCCACATCGCGAGTGGCAGAGATTCAGATAGGTATGACGGAATGCATAACAGCCATCGACTTCATTTGCGCAACATTGCATTAACAGTGTTTTTTCTGGAAGTGATTGGATAATCAGTCCCCCTCAAGACGTCTACTCGGAAGAGCTTGATAGAATAATCCGATACAAGCTAAACCCAATCCATTATGAGTTCTACTGTGGGCAATACTACAAAGAAACCAACACAAGAGGCACATTCGAAAATGGAATCATTGTGTTTACCAACCCTTTCTATTTAAGCATAGTCCCATAAAATACACTAGCATGCTCGCAGAACGCTACATTTCGATAGGAATGAGGGTCGACAAGGCATGGCGGCGAACACAAAATGGATCGGCCGATCCCACTGCCTTCTTTGATACCGCATGGTGTTGGAGACAAGAAGTTATGGCTAGATACAAAATTATCACCCTATGCGGACATGCCCCCCAATACAATCACCTTAATGTAATCAAGGGATCCGGCATGGAACGCTTCCCAACACACCTCGAGAGAAGCCACTGCGATGATGGACTACCAAAAGTTGGGTATCACGGCCCGCATGTGACCAGCAATCATCTGCACCTCAACAAGAATTATGCTCCACCAATGAGGGGCAGATAGGCAGGGGGTTTTGCAGACCCAAGATGATGCCCCTGTCGTCTCAGAACTAAAGGTAAAGAGAGTATAGCTAAATACAAAAGTTTCACCCATGACAACTAAAATAAAACCAAAAAAACTTGGCCAAACATACAATCGGGAAATTTTATCCCATATTGAGAAATCCCACATTCACCGAAGATTGTTCGTGATTTGAAATGGATTTAGGAAGATTGAAGAGGGATAAATACGCATGAATTAGTCCCTGAAACTGAAACAAGAATACACCATTATTCGTTGGAATGCACTCAACACTATAGCAACACATATATGAAGGCATCCCCTTCAATCGAAGGCCCAATTTATCTCATTCAACCCTAGAGATGAAAAGCGAATTTTCATTTATGACAAGGCTCTTGACGCAAATCCAATCCTGTGTTAACGAACAGTCCCACAATTCAATGTTTTTGAAGTGACAACCCAATTACACGATCCTGTGTCCTGTTTTGGAGGAAAATCAAATTGTCATGTCAAATGCCCCTCTTATGACATGTCGTTTCCTTGCCTTTCTCAGTGCTTGTCCACCTGTTTGATTTCAGTTGGATACGATAATTTGGCGAATAATGCAATGTCACATAATGTCATCGACATAACATTGACATAACAGTTCGGCATTTATGACATGACATGTAATTAAAATAGCAAAAAAGACACGACAAGACATGACAAAACTCCCCCAAACCACCAAAATCTTCATAATCAAATGGCCAAAAAGAGCAATTATGGCAAGAAAAGGGCAGAAAAGCATCACCATCTATCTGCCGATCGAAAAATATGCGGAGATAAAGAAGGCAAGCGAGGATCAAAATCTGAGCATGAAAGACTACATATTGCAGTTGCATGATCATTTCTACTCAAAGACAGAGGATGCACCAATTGGGCAGAAGTTGGATCTGATTGTGGAAAGACTGGATCGGCTTGAAAAGAAACTTTTGAGGACACCAAGCCGCGCAGTAGATCAATCGGAAACGTTCATGGAGGAGGAATTAGATGAAGATGAACTGTTACGGTTGGAACCATGTTTCGGTCATACAAGGACAGAAAAGCAACGCCGGGCAATCATAACCCTGTATTCCCTGCTCAAATCTCGTAGTCCGCGCGGCGTTGCCTTGCAGGAAGCTAGAAAGGCAACAAATTCATCTGCCCGAAGCAATTTGGACAAAATGGTGGAATGGGGATTGGCTAAGAAAGAGGGGTCAAGATATTTCTTTATCCCCCAATAAGCATCATGGCCCTGTCACTGAGTGGAGGACGATAGGTTGCCAAGGTGAAGTCGGGATGTCCTTTCCATTTTTTGGCAACAGTTTCATTGATGGCCCGGTAAAGGTCGTTGTCAGTTGCATTCTTTCTCAGGAGTTTGAGCAGGTCAGTTTCCAAAGGAGAGTGCAGGCAGGGCCTGAGCTGGCCGTTTGCAGTGATTCGTATTCTGTTGCATGTGTGGCAGAATGATTCTGTCACACTGGGTATGAAGCCAATGAGCGCGTTTCCGACGCGATAGGACACAGATGTTTGGGAAGGGTCTTCCTTTTTGATAGGCTTTACAGGGAATTGTTTTGTGAGAAGGTCAACAAGTTCCTTCTTTGATATGAAATGATCCTGAAAGTCTTCATTGCCATTGAATGGCATTAGTTCTATGAAACGCACTTCCACATTCTTGATGGCAGCGAATTCGACAAACTGTGAGAGTTCGGCATCGGTAATTCCCCTTATTGCCACAGCATTGATTTTGACCTTGAATCCCTCATGTATCGCAGCGTCAATTCCTTGCATGACATCATCGAAGTGCTTTCTTTGGGTCAGATGTTCGAATGTCTGTTTGTTGAGGCTGTCCAGTGAGATGTTGAGTTTCTCCAGCCCCGCCTGTCGCAACGGGTTTGCCAACTGGGTAAGGAGGACACCGTTGGTTGTCATTGCCAAGCTGATTTTCGGACAGATGTTCTTGATCATGCCGACTAATTTTGGGAGATCCTTGCGTACGGTAGGTTCGCCACCAGTCAATCTGAAGCGGTGGATTCCCGTGCAGTGGAATATTTCCACAAGCCTCACAATTTCTTCAAAAGTCAGGAGCGATTCTTTCGGGGTGAATTCAGGGTCGGTTGGCATGCAGTAGAGGCATCTGAAGTTGCACCTGTCGGTTAGGGAGATTCTGATATTGCCGATAGTGCGACCGAACGAATCAACGATGGGAGGCAGAGTGGAGCAGTCCACAAAATTCATGTTGAAATCTCGGATATAAACCATCGGACAAAGGTACATCCATAATGGCGGATTGCTATAAAAAACAAAGCAATTGGACAGGGAAGTGGGACTTTCCAACTAGTTATCTTCCTTCAAGGGTTCAGTACATCAAGTTTCGGAGTTAACTTCCACTTTTGCTGCTGGGTGATTTTCGTTGATTGCCCAGGACAGCAACGGAAGTAGCTTAGAGTGGAGTTCCATGCCTTTTTCTGTAAGGGAATAGACTACTTTCGGAGGAACTTCAGGGTATGCCCTTCTGGACACGATACCAATGTCATCCAATTGTCTAAGCCTTTTACTCAGTGTTTTATGACTGATTCCTCCAAGCCTGCCCCTGAGTTCACCATACCTCAATTCCGTATGGTTGCCCAATGTTCCGATGATCATTATGTTCCATGGCTGTCCAAGGAATTTGAGGGTTCCTTCCATGGCACAAGGGCAGATGTCACCAGGGTTCAGCTTCATTTTGCATGGATCCATGATCTCACTTCCCGTTGGGAAAGCTATGATCCCTATATGAAGCAAGGGTTTTAATGCTTTCCTTTGGAAACTATTGATGGGAAATGATCGATACGATGGATACGGGAAAAATTGGCAAAGAGCTTATTAGAATAGGCGGGATGCAGTGTTCCTTCTGCGTAGAAAGCATTAGCAGAGGGATTCGTCAAATTGAAGGAGTTGTGGATGTTTCTGTCAATTTTTCGCATGAGGAGGCATTGGTGACATATGATGTGGAAAAAGCGGCACCGGAAATGTTCCACAGGTTTTTGATGGACATGGGGTTCAAGGTGAGGGATTCAAAGAGGTTGAAGGCCCTTGAAGAGGAGAAGGAATATTTGCGGGCCTTCCGGACGAGGTTGTTTTGCGCGGTCTTTTTTGGTGTTGTTGCCTTGTTTTTCATGGGGCTGATGTGGGCAGGCATCCGTCATCCGTTGTTCCCATGGGGAATGTTTGGGTTGGCTTTGGTTGTGGTGTTTGGTGTTGGTTGGGAGATTCTGAAGATGGCACTTACCTCCATCCGCAGGAAGATTCTCAATCAGCATGTATTGATGGAGTTTGGTGCATTCGGGGGGTTGCTTGGAGGGATCATGGGCTTTTTTGTCCAGCCATGGCCCATGTCGGATTTCTTTGGTGCATCAATATTCATAACGATTTATCATATCCTTTCAGGCTATGTGTCTGCACTTGTCAGGATACGAAGTTCAGAAGCGATTGTCAAGCTAATGGAGCTTCAGCCGGCCGTGGCGACAGTCCTCATTGAGGGGACAGAAAGGTTAGTTCCGATTGAGGAGGTACGAGCAGGCGATTATGTAGTGGTTCGGCCAGGAGAAAGAGTTCCGATAGATGGGGTAATAGTCAAGGGGGAAACGTATATGGATTTCAGTGTTGTCAACGGAGAATCCATGCCAAGGTCTTGTGGAGTTGGTGATGAGGTTCTCGGCGGAGCCCTGAACCAGTTTGGCTTTGTCACGATAGAGGCG
>JALUTL010000164.1 GCA_027016475.1 Candidatus Heimdallarchaeota archaeon | reverse complement strand
ACCCAAAACAATATTCACAATCATTAGAAGGTACACATTTCTTGATTACAGCATCAGGAACATTTTGCTTTGTCTGATAAATGGAGATATTTTTCATCGATGATTTGTTTCTTCCAAAAATTCTTCCCAAACAACGAATGCAAATTGATGATGATTCCACTAACGCATCAATGTCCATAATATAATAAATGGACAAATTTGAAAAGCTTTCACTTGGAAAACTGCGGAAACAAATGCTATTACTGTTAAAATTATGTAATAACTTCTGTTTGAGGTTTTTTGAAGATTTTTTTCAATAAAGTCTATTTTATCCCCGTGAGATTAAAAAACTCATTTCAAAATGGAAATACGACATGTCGAATGAAGAAATTCCAATGCCATGGATGAAAACCTTGGAAGGCGTTCGAAAAACCGAATTGCAGTATAAGGATTTGCATCCTTTCAAATTTTTGGAGCATAGGGCAACAAATGAGCCAAATGACCCAATGATTATCTTTCCTAAGGGAAAAACATTGACCTATGGAGAAGTATATCGTGAAATTCAGGCGTTTCAGGCTGGTTTGCGTTCTTTGGGAATTGGCAAGGGTGACAGAGTTGCATTGATGCTTCCCAATACACCACATTATGTGATAGCCCATTATGCAGTTGCATCGCTGGGTGGAATTGTTGTTCAAACAAATCCATTATACACTCATCGCGAATTAAAGCATCAAATGGAGGATTCCGGTGCAAAAGCAATTGTCACATTGACGCTGTTCCAAGACAAGGTGAACAAGGTAAAAGACGAAACATCACTGGAAATCGTAATTTGTGGAAACATTTCAGATTATCTGAAACCAGTAACTGCATTTTTGGGAAAATTGCTCAAAAAGCTGGAAGATCCAAGAATGAAGCGATTAGAAAACAACTATCTCTTTAAAGAAGTATTGGCAATGAATCCAAACGGATATCAAGATGAGATGTCATCGTTTGATTCAATTGCAGTTCTTCAATATACTGGAGGAACTACTGGAATTTCAAAAGGTGCTGCATTGACTCACAAAAACATTTCATACAATGCACAACAGACGAGGGAAGTAATTAACTCCGTGCCTGAAAAGAAAGGAAGTATCCTCGTTGCCTTGCCGCTGTTCCACAGTTTTGGCTTCACCACGGGCCTTGGACTGTCACTCCAATTGGGAGTACCAATGGTATTAGTGCCCAGATTCAATGCAGGCGATGTGTTAAAGCTTATTGAAAAGTATAGAATTACCTTTTTCCCTGCTGTGCCCACAATGATTGTCGCCTTATTGAACCATCCAAACTCCAGCAAAACAGACATGAGTTCATTGATTGCAGTGATTTCTGGAGGCGCACCTCTTCCTCTTAAGGTTGCTACAGAGTTTAAAGAGAAAACTGGAGCGGATTTGGTTGAAGGTTATGGGTTGTCCGAAGCAAGTCCGGTCACTCATGCCAATCCAATAGGTAGTGAAAAGGCAAAACCAAAAGTAGGATCCATAGGATTACCAGTTCCAGACACGTTGGTGAAAATCGTTGATTCCGAAGACGGGAAGACATTGGTTCCCATAGGAGAAATTGGAGAGTTATGCATCAAGGGTCCTCAGGTGATGAAAGAATATTGGAACCGTCCAGATGAAACCAAAAAAACAATTATAGACGGATGGCTCCATACGGGCGACATCGCAAAAATGGATGAAGAAGGCTATACCTATATTGTCGATCGAAAGAAGGATCTGATTATTGTTTCAGGATACAATGTCATTCCTCGTGAAGTGGAAGAAGTTCTATATGAACATCCAAAAATTCTGGAAGCAGCAGTAGCGGGAATAAATGATCCAGTCAAAGGCGAAATTGTTGCAGCATGGGTTGTGCTCAAGGAGGGAGAAACGTTGACAGAAGAAGAAGTCATAGCTTACTGCAAAGAAAATTTGGCGCCTTACAAAGTTCCCAAAAAGGTAACATTCAGAGACGAACTGCCAAAATCCATGATTGGGAAAATATTGAGAAAGAAACTCGTAGAAGGAGAATAACAAAGTGGAAATGTAATACCCAGACATTACCCACTGCACATCTAAGTTAAAAATCTAACAAATCTTTCGTTTCACATTTAATAATCCCTCCTAGAAGCAAGTTTATCTAATATAAGGAGGATTTTTAGTTACCGGATAAATCCGAGGCAGTGATACAATGAGTAAACAATTAACCGCTGAAGAAGTAATAGAGAGAATAGTTCAGCATACTGGAAAAACATATGATGAAGTCAAAGATTTGGTTACAAAAACAAGAGAAAGTCTGAACAATTTTGTAAACGAGCAGGGAGCAGCATATTTACTTGCAAATAACCTTGAAGTTCCCTTGGTCGACAATTCAACTAGATCCTCCCAAGCCATCCCCATCAATGAAGTTGTTGAGGGAATGGGCCCAATTACGATTATTGGAAGAATTAGTAAAATCTACAACACAAGGCATTCTGTCAGAAAAGACCATACGCCTGGACAAGTTAGAAGGTTGGAATTAGTTGATTCAACAGGAAAAATTAATGTTACCCTTTGGAATGAAAAGACAAAAGTTGTCGAAGAGCTTGGACTTGAAGTTGGTCGAATTGTTAGAATTTCAAATGCAGAGCCACGCATGGGATTGAATGATGAAATCGAACTTAGCTTAGGATCCAGAGCGATTGTTGATGACAATGTGATTGGAATTGATGAAACAGATTTTCCGACGGTTGAAGTTCCAAAATTGATGCTGATAGGAGACATTAACAAAGAGCAAAATAACATTACAATTGCTGGAAAGATAATCAAAAGAAACGGGATTACAGAATTTGAAAGAAATGACGGCACGATTGGAAAAGTAACGAACATCGTAATTAAAGACACAAGTGGGCAGATTAGAGTAACATTTTGGGACAGTGATGTGAATTATGCCTTGGCATTCGACGAAGGACAAGTCGTCAAGTTGACGAACTTAAAATCATATGTGAACAACAATGTGTGGGAGCTCTCATTCCAGTCGTATTCCTCCATTTCACCATATAGTTCTGAGGAGCTTGATGAACTAACTACAGACTACCAGTTTGGCGATGCTGAATTCAAATTAATCAAAGAAATAACCGAGGAAACAAAAAATGTTTCTGTTCTTGGCAGGGTCGTTTCAATCCAAGACTCCAGAACTTTCATGACTGAAAAAGGAGAAGGGAAAATTCAATCTGTGATTTTAGGAGACAAATCTGGGTTGATTAGTGTGAATTTTTGGGGAGATGATGTAAAGTATGTTGAATCAATCCAAATTGATGACATCCTCAAAATAACTAATACATACACTAGATACAACGATTATTCCCAACGGGTAGAACTTAATGTAGGAAGAAGCTCAACAGTCGAAATCAATCCTCAACTTGATGATCAAGCTAAAGAATTCTTGGAAGTTCCTTATGTTCTGTTTGAAGACATTACTGAAAACCTTCCTGCCGTTTTCATTCGCACAAAAGTAGTCGGTGAGCCTATTGAACGGACAACTATTAGAAAGACAGATGGCACGGAAGCCAAAGTAGTAAACATCGAGGTCATGGATGAAAATGGTGAAACTGGACGAATCGCAGCATGGGACGACGACATTTCCCTTATCAACGATCTAAATGTTGATGATACAATTGAAGTGCGACTTGCAAGAGCGAAACGCGATGAATTCGGTGTTTCAATTACCCTAGGAAGAAATTCTAAAATCGTTCCAATTACCGATTTTGACGAAACGAACACCCTGCTCCAAACAGCGGACAAGTTAAAGCAGTCTGAAATTTATGAAAAAGTCGAACTTGACAAAATAGAACCAAACATGAATGTGTTTGTGGAAGCAACGATAGTAAAAATATTTCCAAGAGTTGCGTTTTATGATTCGTGTAACCAATGCCAACGGAAGGCAATGAGAGAGGAAACAGGAGAGTTGATCTGTAAGGAACATGGAAACATTGCCAATACAAGAAAACGGATGATCCTGACGGTCACTTTAGATGACAACAGCTCCGCCACGATGAAAGCCAAATTTTTCAATGATTTGGCTGAAGAGTTAATTGGTATGAGTGCAGCAGAGGCTTATGAAATCAATGAGCGTATTGGTGAAGATGGCGCGGTCATAGAGCAGGTAAAATCGATAATTTTATTGAAGCCGCTTTGGGCAAAAGCAAAGGCAACAAAAGACAATGTAAGTGGAGAAACGGTTTTAGATATCAGAAGGTTCGGATGGTTGGATCCACATAAAAAAACTGATGAAATTTTAAGCAGGTATAAAGGAATTTAGCTAATCACTAATAATTCCATACATTTGCCAGATCAAGGAAAATAAAAAATCTACATGATTGGTTTGATTGATTTCAACTACTGTCTTTGTATGCTGATCCAATTGATTGTCACCATTGTTCATCCGTACAAAAATACCCGGAGTGGTTTCTGTCCAAATCAGGGGAGCCGTTTGTTTTGCAGTTGTCAAGGTTTTGCAAATGAGTGAGGCAACTGATCGCAAAGACGGAGACACATACCGAACTGAAGATCCGTCTATTTTTATTTCAATTATGTTTTTGGAATTATCTTCCACAAAAACAAGTATTGTGTTGTCTTTGTTGAATCCGTGGCTCAAACAAAAAAAATTGGAGATGATTTCACATAATGAATTCCATTTTTGCCGGGACAATGAGCTTTGATTCTCAAAAGCTTTGAACGGAATAGGGTCTGCCCGAATTTTCAATTGAAGCTCCATATCTCATCAGTTGAAAGGAAAGTTGAATGGAAGTCCAGGCATGCCTTTCTTGCCCCTTTTCGGTTTTGTCATCTGCTTGAC
>JALUTL010000163.1:4296-4846 GCA_027016475.1 Candidatus Heimdallarchaeota archaeon | reverse complement strand
CCAGTGAAAAGCAACAAAGCTCCTACAAGTCCTGAAAGTAATGAGGGATCAACTTTGATGGTTTTGTCATCGTATAGATCAAATCCGAGACCAGAATCTTTATCCAGCACCAAAATTTTATGGATCATTGTACAGCTAACTTTTCGTATTCATTGTTTATAAATTCAATTACTGAGATGATTAATGTTAGATACCATGTTTACCAACACTTGCAAATTGACAGAAAAAAATGAAATTTTGTTCGACGAAATTCCAAAAAACATATTCCCAATTTATTGTTGTTTAGAAACCATTATAGAGTTGGATTTTGAAAGTGCATAGGTCATGTTTGGAAATGAAAATACTGATACAAAATACGCTTGGAAGGCTAAATATGAACAGGCAATGCGACACAATACAGGCCTTCAGCAGAGAATTCATGAGCTGAATGAGCTTATCAAGGAATATGAAAATGGCCTGAATCAGTTAATTGAAGCAAAAAAGCAATTGGAGGAAGAAAACAAATATTTTGTACAGGTAATCGAAGAGAAAGAGGCTTTGCTTAAAAAAT
>JALUTL010000163.1:0-4286 GCA_027016475.1 Candidatus Heimdallarchaeota archaeon | reverse complement strand
AAACGAAGGAGCTGCTTCTTCGAGGAATGAAGACCAAACACAATTGATTCATTCCATGGAGCAACGAATCAAAGAATTGGAAAGGGCAAACGAGGTTTTGAAACGTTCTTCGCAAGGAGCAACAATACAATCACACCCAACAGAAAGAAGCTCTCTCTCAACTTCATTTTGGAATTCTGTCCAATTAATGCTAATGAAGGAATTGGAACCCTATGATGATCATTACGCAAACGCCTTCGTGGATTTTGTTGAATCATTAATTCAAGAAGGAGATCCTGAAACTAAAATATTGGCAGTATTGATAAAACACGGTGGCAAAGGTCCATTGGTTAAGGTAAAAGAGAAAACGCAGGTAAGTCAATTTGATTTTCATGTGTCTCAATTGATACACAAGGGACTTATTCAAATTGAAGGAGACTTGGTTTTTATCAATTCCAGAGAAATAGTTCCGACGTCAGATTTGTTTTTGGAAGATTTAGATTTACCGCAAATGTTTGATGAAATTAAAGAAATCGCAATGAACGGATCAGATGAATTGGTGGCCAAAAGTCTGGAGCAATTTAGAGACGAATTGCAAAGAAGAGATGTCCCCGCGACGACAGTTTTCTTTGCAATACGAAAATTGGCAGAGGCAGTCCGTAAGGGAACCGCCACAAAGAAAGAAATAATAACGCAAATTGATGAATGGGCTGCAAAAATCCTTGGCGGAAATCCTTAGTACGTTTTGATCCCATATTTGATCAACAATGGCTCAATCTCCATGAAGTCATCCATTTTTTGAATCCCGAGAGCATTTCGGTACAGCTCGAAATTCATCTCGTTTACAGTGTTGTTTAACTTTCTTGCCTCGAAAGGTGAAGTGTTTGGAGATGTCAATATGTATATTTGCTTTTCATATTCATCAACTAGGATAATATCCTTATTCTTGTCAATGAAGTTTGGATCCTTATACTCAATAAGCTTGTTAGGAGGCTGGTACCAAAATGCTCTTGTCCTTGGTTTTGAAACCAAATCTTCTAGATGTTTAAGAAGCCGTTTGCAATATTCCTCGTCAATTTGATCGACTGAAACTGGAACATCTCCCATTTTGAAATATGATTTCAAGTATGGCTCCAATAAGCCCATAGCCCGTCTAATTTCTGGCAGACGATCTTCAGAAAAAAGTAGAATTATGCCTAACTGCACCCCATGCTTTACCAATCTCGAATCAGATGAATGTTTGTGTTCAGCAGTTGTCAGGAAAAACAGTGCCCTCAGATTTGGAGTATCTTTAATGGGAAGAGGACCAATGAGTCGTCTCTCTTCCACATCTTCATGCTCCATAAGGCCTGCCAAAGAGAAAAGATGTGCTGAAGTTATGAAGGCCACTTCCTCTTCTATTGGAGAAAAATTTGCAACCACTTCTGGCCCCATCTCTTTGACAACAACAACAATCAGGCCAGAAATTAAACTTTTAGAATTGGTATTCAGTGAAGCCATTATTACCCCTGCTTATTTATTTTATAGGTTAGAAATTCTTTATAAGTATTGGCAAATTAATCTTCAAAAATTCCTTTAACCTTCATCTAAGTTGTCAAGGGCCGTGTTGAGAGGCAAAAATGGAATTTCATACTGTGCGCCAATGCTCATCAACCACGAAAAAATATCGAACGGTATTAGTCTTTCACCCAAATTGACCATAAAAACTCCTGATTCCTCATATATTTGCAGTAAGCCTTGATAAATCAGAAGTTTTTGGTACAGTTTGCTTTCTGGCGTGACAATGTGATTTTTTATTATGGTAGTGATTTCTTCATTTATCTTTTGAGCCATCTGATCTGGCATGTCATCCAGCAGATAGCTCTGGAACAAAGTTTTGAGAAGTTTAATGTGGACGAAATGGTGCGTTTGGAATTGCACATGTGGCTCAATGTCCTCAAGCATCGATAACCCTTCCAGTATTAACTCCCTGTTTTTCGTTGAATATCCTCCAAAACAGAACAATTGTCCCAAAATTAGAGTTGCCACCGGGTTGGTTTCAACGTTAGGCTTATGAAAAAGGCTGTAATACTCTCTATAGATATCTCTGACCAAATCTGTATCCCTGTAGAAGAGCTGGAGAAGCGCTGCACAGTGGAGTAAATATTCCAAATATTGACGGAACCGTACAAATTCAGAAGTAATTGCAAACTCATTCATGTCTACGGATGAAGATCCATGAACACTTTTCATGATGGTTTGTAAACTATCACTAATTGAATATAGCTGTTGCCTGAGATTCAAATTTTTACTGTCAAGAAACTCAGTAAAATTTTCTGTTGCATCGCTGTCCGAATAGTAATCTGATTGTGCCTTCAATAATGTCAAAGTGGATCTCCCCAAATTGGAAATAATTTTCCATGCTGTTGCTTCTGTTAGTATTTGGTTCAACTCTTTGTCCGTATAGGGATTTTCATTTCGATTGATTTTGCCAAGATCATAAAGGGATTTCAGATTGTCAATGATTTGCGTAATCTTTTCACAACTTGCATCGATCGCGTCACACAGTATCAACGTATTGGATTCAACGGAACTGAATGATTTGTTTTCACCCCCAATCAAATGTCCTGGAAACTTTAAACCACTGAGAAGGTCTGCTTTAGCAGCCAACGCAACATAGAACTCATTGGCGAATAGGTACGAGGCCAATATGTCCTTTGTGGAATCAAATGGAATGATTGAATCAGCCAGCTTGTCCAACTGAATAAAATCTTGAGGTCGAAAATATCTGTCAATGAATAGGTCAAGTTCAGCGAAATAAGAGATTGCCGTTTCTGCCCAACCACCAAGAGCTGATATGGATATATGTGGAAGACTTATTATTGGAGAGGCATAGAGGCCTGCATTTGTCAGGAGGTAATTGAAAGTCAAGATAAAATTCTGAAAAAATTGACTTTGTGTTTCAGTATTTTCCATTTCTGGTAACTCAGGTTTGGTATGCTCGCTTGAAAGAACCTGCGCCAAGACATTTGCAACACCGATCACTTGAGAATGAGGGGTTGAAGCAGCTGTAGAACATAGATGGTTCAACAGGAAATTAGTTACAATCGCAAGGGTCAGATCAATTTCAGCTGAAATTCCATGAATTCTATTTGTCAATATTAACAAATCGTTCTGTATTTCCATAATTTTCTCATGCTTCAAGTTGGCATCAACATATTGAAAATCTCCCAATAAGGAAACCAATTCCATCAAATCCTTGAGCCTGTTCTTTAAAATCATGATTTTTGGGGAGTTTGAGTCACGCAGATTGAGCGAATCAGACAATGTTTCAATGTGGACTAAGCTTTCTCGAAGTTGTTCAATAAGATCATCAAATGAATATGTCTGTTCCCTGTTGATGCTCAACAATATCATGGGCATTTGTTATTCATATGACTGCAAGTTGCTTTTTTAAGCTTCGTAAATTTTCGGAATGATGGCAATCCTTTAATTCGATAAATTAGCAAAGTTTACAAAGCAATGGATGCCTGAATCAATGACAGAGCCTGAATCACTAATTACTAACTCGATTTTGCAAATCCAGACGTACCTTAGCGCAAATGATCCAAGAAGCGCACTGAAGACCACGAAAAAAACACTCCGAAAGCTGGAAACATTATTGGCCAAGAAAAAAATGAATGTTGGTAACCACTATATTTTTTTCAAAATGGTCGAAGGTGACTGTTTTTACGCACTCAATGAACCTGACAAGGCTCTTTTAAGCTACAAATCTATACTTGAAAAATTCAGGCTTTCAGACAAGGACGCGGAATTTCTTGCAATGGTTCATAATAAGATAGGAAGAACCTATGTTTTGAAGGGTGAAACTGAGAATGGCATGATCGAATTTGCCAAAGCGAAGTCTTATTATCAAACCTCGAAAAAGTATAGAGAGGCTTATGAGCTTGGCATGAGTCTGTTGAAGTACAATTTAAGCAAAAATGATTTTAACTCGGCTAAACAGCTTCTGAAAGAACTAAAAAAATTAAATAAAAAAGACAAGGAGAAAGACAGGAAAAATCGAAATTCTCTATTGTTAGAATTTTACGAGATAAGTATAGTTGAAGATGTGCAAAAACAGGCAAAAAAACTTTCCAATTTGGTTGAAAAGGCAAGAAATATTGACTTCAACCTTGCTGCGGAGTTAGGTCTGTCCTACTCAAAGTTGTTATTGAAGAAAGGTGACAAGAATGAATCAGTACAGCAAATTGAACAGTTGATAACTGAAGCAGACAAAAGAAAGGATTAATTAGTAATAGAAAAATGCATACATGAGTTGATTGTTC
>JALUTL010000162.1 GCA_027016475.1 Candidatus Heimdallarchaeota archaeon | reverse complement strand
CTTATGATCCAGCCAGGGCCAAAAAACTATTATCAAATGGGGTCAAAGAGCAAAAAGGTGTCTTGGCTGTAAAATTAGTAACAACACCTATTTTGTTGCCAATTGCTGAAAAAATTGCCAACTACTGGGAGGCGGTGGGGGTAAAAACGATTTTACAGGTAACCTCAGGCGTGCCAACTGACTATCAAGCTTTTTTGGCGGTTTTTGATATTCCCAAAGATTCTGATCAGTATTCATTCTGGCATTCGACTCAGGAGACGACCAATATTGCCAATTACAAAAATCCCCGCATAGACAAGCTCCTAGAAGACGGTCGAACAGAAATTGACCTTGAGGAGAGAAGAAAAATTTACCTTGATTTTCAACGATTTTTAGTGGAGGATAGCCCGGCCGTTTTTATTTACCATCCCGTCTCCTACGATATTTACCGAAAATAAGTGGGTGGCGTACCGGACTTGAACCGGCAACCTCCCCGCCACGGCGGGGCGCTCTAGCCCCGATGGTTAATCAGTTTCCTGAAAGCGACTCCTCCTTTATATGACTTAATTTTCAACTCTCTTTGCCGAGCTTCCAGTTCAGTATTGAATTTCTCCTTATATATGACAAACCAGGGCCCCCTGTTTCTGGTTGACTTATTCTTGCCTCGATTGTGTTCTCGTAATCGTCTACGAAGGTTTTTTGTCGAGCCTATATAATGCCTGCCTGTTTTCTTGCTTCTGAGGATGTAGACCCACCAGCTCATGTTTTGGGTGGCGTACCGGACTTGAACCGGCAACCTCCGCTTCCACAGAGCGGCGCTCTAACCAGTTGAGCTAACGCCACCAAGAATGTCTTTATTTTACCATTTGAGCACTAGTTTCTCTACTTGCAGAGACTTTAACAAAATGAAGACTTATTCCTGCTCTTCTTCCTCGTGAGGCTCAATGCCTCTCCTTGCTTTTTCGGCTTCTTCAACCTCATCAGCGATAGTTTCTCCAGGTTTGGGCTCATGGCCAAAAACTTGCTTGTACATTTCACCCACATCATCATCAGAAGAGGGCGAGGGACTGGAGCCACTAACTGATTCTTCGCCAGCTTCTGTGGGTGAAACTAGCTGTTTTTCTTGTTCTTCTAAGTTTTTGTCGTCAGCTTGGTCAATCATGATACCTCCTTTTGATTATTTTTCGACGGTCGTCAAAATTTCTGCAAAGTTCTGATGGCAGGAGTGAAATCAAACCCCGACGACCTGCTCGAATGTTAATGAGAGCGGGAGACGGGATTTGAACCCGCGACCTTCTCCTTGGAAGGGAGACGCTCTACCAACTGAGCTACTCCCGCGCGTGTTAACAAGCGGAGTAGTGAAGTTGGCTAAGGTTTTCCTTACCAACTGAGCTACTCCCACGCTAATTCACATTATATTACAAATTTGTCGGGGTGCCCGGACTCGAACCGGGGACCTCACGCTCCCAAAGCGCGCACTCTACCAACTGAGCTACACCCCGCAGAGGTGCCGAGGGAGGGACTCGGCGACCCCGCCTCATTGGCGGGGGCGATATCGAGTTCCACTCTACGGCACGAGTGCTTATGAGTGCCGAGGGAGGGACTCGAACCCTCACGGCCCTATTGGGCCACAGGATTTTAAGTCCTGAGCGTCTACCAATTCCGCCACCTCGGCCTGTTTATAACTTGAGACTTTTTGGGCAAGCTTTATTTTACTACGTTTAAGCCAAGACTATCAAACCTTAGCTTAAGTTTCAGAAACAACCTCCATTAAAGCGGCAAAAATAGGGTGAGGGGCAAGGGGTCGACTGGCGTATTCTGGATGGAACTGGGTGCCGACGAAAAATGGATGATTAGCCAATTCTATGGCTTCAACTAGTTTACCGTCAGGTGAAGTACCCGAGATGACAAAACCAGCTTTTTCAAATAGTTTTCGATACCGATTGTTAAATTCATAGCGATGGCGGTGTCGTTCAAAAACGACTAAGTTTGAACTTTTTGAATAAGCCAACTTTTTCTGCGGATTTGGCTGATACCATGGGGCTTTTTCGGCTTGACCAAACTTTCGATAGGCTTGTTCAAGGGTGGTTCTGGGCTTGATTTGACACGGCCAAGCACCCAGTCTGATCGTGCCGCCATATTGGCCCTTAGCTAAATATCTGGCTTGATTGGACATAAGATGGATTACTGGATAGGGTGTTTTGGGGTTTACTTCTTGGGAATTGGCCTTTTTAAAGCCTAAAACATTTCGGGCAAATTCGATTGTAGCCATTTGCATACCAAAACAGAGCCCCAGAAAAGGGATTTTGTGCTCACGAGCATAGCGGACGGCTTTAATTTTACCTTCTACTCCCCGAGAACCCCATCCTTGGGGAACGATAATGGCTTTGGCTTGGTTGAAAAGCTTTTTGATCTCTGCCAGATCTAGATTTTCAAGCTGTTCAGAATCAACCCAGATAAACTCCGGTTTAATGCCAAAATGATTGGAGGCATGACGCAGAGCCTCGACCACACAAACATAGGAATCCTCCAGAGTATAGTCACCGGTTTTTTGGTATTTGCCTACGATGGCAAACTTGACCCTTTGTTTGCTGGTTTCAAAATTGGTCACGACCGACCGCCAGTTTTTCAACTTCGCCTTTTTGGCTTTTAGATTAAGTTTTTTAATTATCTTTTCAGCCAGCCGCTGGCGGTCCAAAACCAAAGGAACTTCATAAATAGTTTTTACATCGGGGTTGGAGATAATCTCTTCAAGCGACAAACCAGAGGCTAAAGCGATTTTTTCCTTTCTTTTTTTGTCAACCTCTCTTTCCGCTCTGGCGACGATAATGTCAGGTTGTAGTCCTAAAGAGTTAAGAAGAGCCACTGATTGCTGCAAGGGCTTTGACTTAAGCTCACCGATTGAGGGAGGCACAGGCAAATAGCCAACATGAACAAGAAGGACATCGTTCGGCTTTTTAAGTTTTAAGCGCCTGACTGCTTCAAAGAAAAGAAGACCCTCATATTCGCCAACCGTGCCGCCTAATTCGATAAGGACAACTTGGGCTTTATTTTTCTGTCCCGCCTCATGCCAACGCCTAATTATTTCCGGAGGAATATGGTGATATGGTTGGACACAGGCTCCATCATATTCTAAAGCTCGTTCTTTATTAAGAACCAACTGATAAATTTGGCCGTTGGTTAAATAGTTAACTTTAGATAAAGTCTCATTTAAAAATCTTTCATAGTGGCCTAGGTCTTGATCTGTTTCGACACCGTCATGAGTAACGAAAACCTCACCGTGCTCAATGGGATTCATTGTCCCGGCATCAATGTTTAGGTACATGTCACATTTAACTGCTGTTACTTTAATGCCGCGAGATTTAAGCAGAAGACCAATAGAAGCAGTGGTGACTCCCTTGCCCAAACCTGAAAGAACGCCTCCTGAAACAATGATGAATTTCATGGTTGAATTGGGGGAGGCAGGCTTTATAAGCCCCTTTTACCATAACATATGCCGCCAAGGTGGTGTCAAGAGAGAGGAGAGCTAAATTAAGTAGTAATCAAGCCCCCCAGCACCGTTGCTTCTGGCAACAGAGGTGATCTTGGCAACATCATCGGGTTTTGTATAAAAATTCCTCGAAGCTATTTCTTCTACGTTAACTCTTGCCAACTGAGACGACCACGGGCCAAGACGATTGGGGGAAGAAAAGATACTATCGTCTTCAACGAAACTGATCGGCGTATTTGATAGCATTGCATGATTAAAAACAACTTGAAATTGCAAGTTTCTTAAGGCGCGGGAGTTAATATAAGGGTTTTCTGAGGAAGTCCAGAGGATGGTTTTGGGAGAAAATCCATATTCAACGGGAGGAAGTTTGGCCAACCTGTCGGCAAAAAATAAATTGGCACTAAAAAATACAGGGCCTGGTACTTCGCGGCCTTCTTTGATATTGGCTAACTCTGCTTTTAAGTAAACAAGTCTAATAACTTTCTTTTCTTCTTTTTTGACCCCTATAATTTCGAGGTATTTTATAACTGGGCGGTAGGGAATAATAAGCTCGGGTTTACCTTCTTGGTTTAGGGCTATTAAAGCCTGATTTCTTTCCCAGGCTACCCCTTCTGCTTTTAACCGGAATTTCTCTAGTAAGCCATTTCTTCTAAGCCACTGAACATAATCGGCTGTTTGTTCAATTCTGAAGGCTAATAAATTATCCTCTGATAAAAAACCTTTAACAATCTTGTCTTTGTTGCTCAAAGCAACTCCCAGTCCAACCCCGGCAGTTACTAAGAAGAATTCGCGCCTAGAAATCCCCATAATTTTAGACAGTATACTACAAACCTATTAGCGACAAAGTTAGCTGACCCTTACTTCATGAAACAATATAAGACTGAGTCAAGAGATTGACTTTCAAGATTTTACTATAAAAAATCAGAAGAAAGAAAATCCTACAGTAGCTTTTAGTAAAGCCATATTAAAAATTTTTTGGGGGTCAAATTTAGCTTGTTCTTTTCTTTCGTTCATTCTCGGTGCCTCCGGAGGGATTCGAACCCCCAACAACGGTTCCGAAGACCGCTGTGATATCCATTTCACCACGGAGGCTAAAGACTAGACAAATCTACCTAGAGATTATACCTTAAACGAGCTTTAATATAAAATATTTAGCAGGAAGAGGTTCTTGTTAATGACAGATATTCAAAAACAGATAGAAAAAATTAAAAAAGAAATTCGAGAAACCCCTTATCACAAGGCAACTGAGCATCACATTGGTCGGCTTCGGGCCAGGTTGGCCCAGCTTAAAGCTCAATTGGCGGAAAAATCTCAAAAAAAGGGTGGGGGAGGGGGTTATGCCGTCAGGAAACAAGGTGATGCCACCGTAGTTCTCGTC
>JALUTL010000161.1 GCA_027016475.1 Candidatus Heimdallarchaeota archaeon | reverse complement strand
TTACATGGCTTGTGTTCATTGGCTATATTGTTCTTTCAATCTTCACCTATTTTGCGATAGAAACGTTTGGGTGGGCACAAACTTTGTTTAAGGAGACTGAGTGGCTTGTAAAAATTAATGGTGTTTGGTTCAGTGGCATAATTGTTGCCTATGGGTTGTTGGCATTGTATCGGAACTATGGAGAATCGCATTGACTGGGATCAAGCTGGATTTAACTCCACAATTCATGTTGGTCAGTGCATTTTTTTCCTTTTTATGAAACAAGTAGTTGACTTGTTGATTCTTGACTCAAATCACAAATCATTGTCCCTTGAGAATGTTGCAATTGTTCTGGAATTTGGTGCCTTGGTTTCTGGGCTTGGATCCATCTATTTTTCCAGAAGGAGGTGACCACATGAGCACATTCATCATGGCAACAAAAAGCGGTCCCCCGAACCTTTTGGTTGAGCTGGGCAATCCTCTATCAAAAGACCCTGTGCTGTATGCGGGATTGTTCCAAGCCATATTCATGCTTACAAGGGAATTGACTGAATCACCATTGAAGACAGTACAGGCGCAAGGCTTAACTATTAAGTTTCATTCTATCAATGACCATCTATTGATTGCAGGTACTAACAAGAATATAGTCTCCTTGGATTCATTTTTGGATAAGTGTGAACAGATCATCCGGGACAAGATGCCAATAGAATCGCACGCTGAAGAATTGGAGCTTGCCTTAAGACGTAAAGCCGAACTGTTTTTGAAACAAACTGGCTCTTCAGATAAGGCACACATTTCCCAGGAACTGAAGTGGGCATTCAACAAAATAGATCGAAAACCATTGAAAAGCCTTGTTTGGGCATTGCTTGGTGGTCATCATGTTCATGCCCCATCTACTTCGTCATTGGATTTGAATCGATCAATAGAAATTATCTCGGATTATTTTGGTCGACCTGTCTGTACAAGCGAATGTGTTGATTGCATGGATCCGATAATTTTCATAGAGGAAATAGGTGATTTTGTTTTGAACCAAACAAATAGGCTGTTATCTCCCTCAAAATTGCCAAATACAAACATTCTCAAAAAAATCCTTAAGCACATTGCCAATGAAGAGTATGAAGATGCCAAACTGATTCTGATGTCCGCAAAAGAAACCTTTGAATCAATTGACAGGACAGTGAGTGGGTATACTGACCTTTCAGAAAAAGACAAAAATGAACTTGATGTGCTCCGATTTTCATTGGGCGCAGATATGGAACATCATTTGGTTGAATATCTCAAGTCTCACCAAAACCCCTATTTGAACGAATTTCTTTCAAGAGTTGAAAACATAGAATGGAACCTTCCATGGTAACGTTAATTCAATGGACGTAGTTTTGAACCCTAATGCTTGCCTTTGCTTGTCAAATTGAATCTATCCACCAACATGGATGGTGTGATTGAAGATCCTCCAAAGAACCCTGCAACTTGAACTGAATTATTGGCAGGTTCGGCATTTTTGAAGATTGATGTGAGTGAGTCGGTCCACCTGAAATTTTTGAGAGAATAGACAATTTCCCCATTCTTGATTCTGAACAGTCCGTCTCGCGTCAGCCCTGTGCAAATCCCTTGCGGCGGGTTGACAAAATTGTTGTAGAACAGGTTTGTTATATAAATGCCATCATCAACCGAAGCAATCAAGTCTTCCTCACTTTTAGTGCCTGGCAAGATGGTATTTGAAATAAATAGGGGCATTTCTCCTTGGAAACCTTGGGCATTTCTTCCATTTGATTCGACGCCAAGCTTTTTTGCATTTCTTCGGTTGTAGGCAAACTCCTTGAGGACTCCTTCTTCGATGTAAGCCAAAGGCATTGTTGGAACCAACTCAGAATCAAAAGCCCTTGCCGCAAGATGGGCTGGATTTAGGCTATCATCCTTAACTGTGATACGTCCGTCAAAGATTTGCTCTCCCAGCTTGTCTTTCAAAAAGCTTGTGTGGGTTATCAGCCCCTCTGACGATGCACCCATGACTACAAATCCCCATAGAGCTGAAACAGCTAATGGGGAAAGTACTGCCGCATAGCTTCCTATATCCATCTCTTGTTGATTCAGGCCTTGCACTGCCCGCTGCGCTACAAGTTCACTCTGTTTTGCCAAATCCAACCCATCAATTGTTCTTGCTGCCAATCGTGCAATTGATCTTGATTCTCCTTCATTCTGTGTTGCCGCAATATTAATCACCGATGTAAGAGAAACACCTTTGCTGAACCCTGCAACGTCATAGCTGTTCTGGGTGTAGGAGAACCCTTTGACATATCTGATATTCCCTGCTACCGCGGTTACTTTTGAATCTACGGATCTTGCAGATTCAACGGTCAAATGAATTGCATCTGCAATTTTTTCGGGATCCAATTCAATCATCGGGACATCAATGTTTGCATATTTTGGTTGTTCCTCCAAAAATCCGGGAAAATCTGGGTCTTCCCCAGAAAACTTCGTCAGAACCAATGCATCCTTGATGTGATCCTCAATCGATTCAGGACGAGGATTGTTTCCTGAATATGTGCTTACCTTTTGTCCAATTTGGGTCTTCAATGTGAATTCCGTCTTGATATCATAGACATTTTGCGTGATATGGTTCTCTCCGAATCGCGTTCCAATTTCCACAATGGAGTTCACTGTAACTTGGGCATGTTCCGCTCCTTGGCTTTTAGCCGCCCTGAGTATGATATTTGCCAATTCTTCCAATCTTTCTCTTTCCATAATTTCACCCCGTAATACCCATGTTTACATTCTCAAACCTGCCCCAAGGCCCACCATGGCTGACAATGCCAACCTGCATTACGGGTGATCCCTTGCCACAGTATGGGAGTCCATAAATTTCTGTTTTTAGCGTTAGCCCTGAAACTGCTCCCCAAAATTCAGGCGTGATGGCCTGATAGGTGACATCCCTTAATGTCTTTGTTATTTCGCCGTTTTCAATACGATACCCAATTTGAGTGTTGAACTGAAAATTCAGCCTTTTGTCGTCAATTGAATGGCTTTTCCAATTCAAGGCGTATATTCCATCTTTTGTGTCCTCAATCATTTCCTCGATGTTTTTGTACGCCCCATCAGAACCTGGTTTCGGAGCTTCCAAATACAGGTTGTTCATCCTAATGATTGGGACATGGTTATAGTTTTCTGCTCTCGAATTGCCTGAAGATCTTGGCAAACCCAATAATGCTGCGTGCTCCCTGTCGGATTCATACCCGACAAAAATGCCTTCTTTTATGATGGGGACGGGTCTTGCCTTGACTCCCTCATCATCATATTTGAAATGTCCGAGCACATCCGGCATCGATGGATCCTGCGTGATGTTGACCATCTCATTTCCATATTTCAGGCTATTCAATTTGTCAGGTGTCAACCATGAGGTTCCTGCAAAATCCGCTTCATATCCAAGAACCCTGTCCAATTCGGATGGATGACCACAACTTTCATGAATGGTCAATCCAAGCTGATATGGTTCAAGTATCAAGGTTCCTTTGTAGTTTTTAGGACAGTTTTCAGCGGTGGTAACCAGTTCTGTCACCTCTTTTTTCACTTGCTCGGCCTTTTCCAAGGGTTCAAACATAGTGACGGTCTCCCATCCCCGTGTCATAAAGTTCTGCAATATTCTTGTCTGTGAATGAGGTGGGGCCACTGCCACTCCGTTGATAAAAATCCCCGTAAACATGATTCTTTGCTCAATCTTGTTCCCATCTGAACTGTAGAAATGGACTAGCTGATCTCTGCACCGGTAGAAAGTTTGTGCCATTTTGACATACGGACTCCCTTCCATGGTTCTCTTGTTTGTTTCCAAGATAAGTTCTGCCTTTTCTTCAAAATCCATTTTCAGAGGATCCTTGTCGATGCGGACATGATATTTGTCCTCATACACATCTTCAGGCACCAAGTCTACTTTTTTGGGTCTTGGCACACGGGTAGATGCCCTTGCGGTCTTCCATGCGGCTTCTGCTGCCTTCAAAATTCCTCCTGTAGAAAGATCGTCTGTAGCTGCAAAACCCCATGCATTGTTGCTTCTGATCCTGATGCCAACACCACTAACCCTTTGCCTTCCTGAATTGAACGGCTGGCCGTTCCTAAAGGAGATCATTTCCTCATGGTGTGTGACAAATCTGACTTGCGCGAGAGTAAATTCTGGTCTGTCTGCAAGCAGATCAAACACCTTGTTAGCCAAATCTTCCATGGGGAATTGTTCAAAGGTTGATTAAAAAACTATTGCCCTTGCCCAAATTCATAAAGATAACGAATCAATTTAATTTTAATCGTAAATTTTCGTTTAGTGTCTACTCCATCAACAAATGATAAATTTCTGATCTCAATTTTTCGAGCAATGACACAAATTCCAGTTTCAGGTGGTTTGGAACTTCTTCTGGCAACATTTTGTTCATAGGTAGATTTGTCCGTGCAAATGTTTTCTGGATACTGTTTGCTGTGCCATGAAGATGTCCCCAAATCTGCTCTTCTCTTTGAATTGAAAGATGAATGATTTCAGTTGCGAAAACAATGATGACTGAATGAAGCTGATACCCACCTCGGGCGTCTGGATCGGGCAGAACAAAGGCATTATAGATGGCCATCCCTTCGGGGTATGTCCAAGCTATCTTTCCTACTTGGATTTTGTCTTTGGTGACCTTTTCAAAATCCAAGGAACTGAACAGTCGAACGATATTTTCACCAAGGCTTGCATCGTATGTAACTTCCAAATCCATGGGTACGGAGGCTATAACAATAGGGCCAATAAGCTCATGAAAAACGGAGTGATATATTCCCGGTACAGCTTTTTCAATAGATGTATGCTTAAACTTTAAGCGTTGAAGCCCCAATATGTGTTTGTATACCTGTTTTGCCATCGTTTCAAACAGGTTCATAATATTGATTCCATCTTTGGCACTTGTTCGAAAGTCCATCATCACGGATGTCTTTGTATAGTATTTGTCTTTGAGTTGTTGGATGACTTTGTTGTGGTCGTCTGTAGTTACTTGTATTTCCTTCTCCAAATCGATCTTGTTGCCAACGAAAAACACTATTGGGTTAGAATATCCAGAAAGTTCCAAAAATTTGGTCAACCATTTTTCAACAGTTTGAAAAGAAGAGTGGTCTGTCACATCGTATACAATAATTGCTGCTGAGGAGTTCTGAAAATAAAACGGGTGAATGCTTTCCAAACGAGGCTGGCCAGCAAGATCCCAAATGGAAATATTGAGGCGATTGTCGTTGAACCTAAATGTTTTGCTCGAAAAATCACACCCCAGAGTAGGAAGATAATTCTTGTCAAACGATTCGCCCATATAACGCCTTCTCATTGATGTTTTTCCAACATTTGGATTGCCGATGATAACGATCTTGGCTTGAGAGAAAACCACGTAATGTAAAACGCGTTTAACAAATATAATCTTTCTGTCATTCCTAACTCAAAAACTGGACTCCTAACAAATTATATGGCCCAACTGGAATCTTTTTTGAAAACAGTTCAAAAGTCATTCTGATGAATTACAAAAATGTGCCTGTGTTGACAAACAAGACACTTGCACAATTGAAGGAGCTTTGTGATAATCAAGACACATGCTCAGTCACTGTATCCTTGGATCTCAATCAGTCTACAACGGAAATCCGTATTGAAAATGGAATGGTCGTCCTTCCCTCAGGCGAAACTTTCACAATTCCTGATTCATTTTCCCCCGAATTAAATGTCTGCTACTTCGTAAAAGATGGCCTGCTCTATCCTTTGCAGTTTTTTGATCAAGTTCGTGGCTTTTCATATCAATTGGTTCCTACCTCTTTTCGTCCCATACTCCGGATCTCTGCAACACAAATGCACAAAAAACCATTTTTGGATCGACTTGAAAAAGAAAGACCTAGCGGCGTTGGTTTGGATGGAGGAACTGGCCTAGGATACAGTGTCATTGTTGCGTCAAGGACAGCAACCCATGTCATAACAGTGGAGTGGGATCCAAATGTTCTGGAAATGGCGACCTACAATCCGCATTCACGTGAACTGTTTGAGCGAGAAAACATACGAACTATCTTAGGTGATTTAACCAAGGAAATCAAGTCCTTTAAATCAGATTGGTTTGATTTCATCATTCAGGATGGTGGGATGCCGAAGAGCTCAGGTGAATTCTTTTCACAATCGCATGCTTTAGAACTTTTTAGAGTAATGAAACGTGGCGGAAATCTCTATTTTTACTTGCCCCGGAAAGGAATTACGAAAGGAAGAGATTTTGGACAGGAACAAATCACGAGACTTAGAAAAGCTGGTTTTGAATTGGTTGAAAGGGATATGGACGGGTCATATGGTATTTTTAGGAAGCCAACTATGACTTAACATCCTTGTTTCACTTTTAAAGGGGTCTCCCTTTTTTTATAACTATATTAATCAATATAGACTTGATCGATCATGTCACTTGGCACAGTAGTGGCTAGTGAAAATAGCCCTACTCCCTCTCTTTTTCATTTTGTCATTTCTGACGAAAAAGCAAGATTACAGGCCGAAAGTGGTGCATTTGTCCAAGTTGAAAATCCAGACGGTTCACTTACTTTGGGGATGATACAGACTATGAGGCGGACAAACCGCTACTACTCGTCCCCTGACATCATTCATGGCTCTTCTTCTGGACTTTCACCCCCTCAGTTGTTTCCCACACAAAAATGGGACTATATTATTGCAGAAACTAAAGTATTGGGTATTTTCAAGGATGGCTTCCAACAGAGATCCACAAAACCAGTACTTCCCGGTTCTAGTGTTGCATTGACGAGTTACCGGATATTGGAAAAGTTCATCGGATTGGATCCTCGAGGTCTGCACATAGGTGACTTCAAACAAATGAAGCAGCCTGCCAGAATCAGCATGGATCGCTTGCTTCAAAAGCATTTGGCCATTCTGAGTATATCTGGCGGTGGCAAATCCTATGCCACCTCTGTCATTGTAGAAGAGCTATTGCGGAGAAATCCGAAGGATGGGCGGCCTGCAATGATCCTATTTGATGTGCATGGTGAATTTTCTGGACTTGAAGCCATCTCCTCCCATCCCGAATTCAACGGCGCAACTGTAAAAACAATCGATGCATCATCATTGAAATTGGCAACGGGACATCTTTCTCCTTCAGATTTCATGACGCTCCAACCAGCTATGAGTCAAGCACAACTTCGGGAATTGAATGTAGCACTTGCAAAGCTTAAACGGAATGGACAGATGATCACGTTGCAACTGCTCAAGCAGAAGATCGCATCGACTGAAATGAACAATTTGGTTCAAGAGGCTCTTTTGGGTTGGTTGAGCTCCTTGGAAAGCTTGGGGCATTTCAGTTATTATGAGGATCCCTCTTTGGAGGAAGAATTGGCCCCCGGAAAGCTTTTGATAGTGGATCTCTCTCCCATTATCTCCCTTTGGGCCAAACAGGTAATCGTGTACTATTTCCTCAGAAGGATATTTGACTTGAGAAGGGAGCGGCTGATCCCTCCAACAATAACCTTTATTGAAGAAGCTCACCAATTCTGTCCGGAAACAATTGTCACTCCCACCACAAAGATCATAGAAACCATTGCCCGTGAAGGAAGAAAGTTTCTCTGCTCTTTGGTTCTGATTTCTCAGCGTCCAGTAAACCTTTCAACAACTGCTCTTTCCCAATGCAATTCCCATCTTATCATGAGAATTCTAAACCCTCATGACTTGGCATATATCTCTAGAACTTCAGAAGGGATCACAAAAGAGACACTTGACATGATCACTTCATTAGGAGTTGGCGAAGGATTGCTTGCAGGGAATGCAGTCAATTACCCCATTTTCCTCCAAATACGAAAGAAAATGGTACGGGCCAACTTTGATGAGGTTTCACTGAGCTCCGAAAGCCAAAAGTATGAAAAGCTCTATCCTCAAATACGTAGCTAGTTCGCCTTTGTTCTTGTAAACCTTTTTCTCCTTGCTTCCCTCGCCTCCAAGTCATCGACAAACCTCCTGCATTTGAGGATCACTTCTGAAGCTACTGGTCTCGGAATCTTGAACTTTTCTGCCAATGTTTCAGAACTTTCCTTTGCTATATTGGAAACTGTTTTGTATTCCCGCAACAGCATTTTCCTTCTTTTTTCTCCGATTCCAGATATGTTGTCCAAAACTCCCTTCAATCCCGTTATCTCTCTTCTTTTCCGGTGATAGGTGACCGCAAATCTATGGGCTTCATCCCTTCCTTCTCTGAGAAGAAGCATACCCGGTCTGTTCTTTTCAAAAGACAAGGGCTCCTTTGAATTTGGGAGATATATTTGTTCCTCCTTTTTTGCCAATCCCACTACGGGCAAGGATCGCTTTAACGATTCAAGAGCTTCAATTGCCTTTGCAAGCTGTATTTCACCACCATCGATAACTATCAGATTAGGAAAGCTCAACCCGAATTTGTCTTCTGATTCTTTTCCTCCCTCATATCTCCTGTAGACTGCCTCTTTCATTGATGCAAAATCATCTTGCCCAGATACACTTTTGATTTTGAAACGTCTATACCCTTTCTTGTATGGCTTGGCATTGACAAACCGAACACATGAGGCTACCGTATTCGATCCTTGAAGCGTGGATACATCGAAAAAATCTATTGTGAGGGGTGGATGCTCTAATCCAAGCATTTTTTGCAAATCATGAATTCTGTTTGAATAGAAATCAGAGACTGATTTCCTATAACCCATGACTTTGTGTCTTTTCATTTGATTTTTCAAATTCTGCTCTGCAAGCAACACAACTGAACTTTCTTTCTTCTTTGCAGAGCGTACGTTGAACCCTATGAATGCCAGTCTCTCTTCTATTTCTAGATATGGTGTTGAGTTGATGATTCGCTTGCTTTCCAGATGATCCCAATTTGCACCAAACATCCGGATAACACCGTCAAGGATGAAGTCTCTTTTCACTTCATCCAATTGGTTCGCTTCAAGGCCATAATCCTGTTGGAGATCGTCAATTCCAGTGAATACAGGGGTTTGCTGTATTACTCTTCCCTCATGAATTTTTAAAAGATTAAAACCAAACAAGTCTTCAACTTCTGCACTACAAAGAATAAATGAATTTGGAATGTCCACTACTACATGCTGCTTTTGAAGCGTCTTATCCAGAGATTTCAGGATGTCCCGGTAGCGTGCCGCCATCTCAAATTTCAGATTCTCCGCTGCCATCTTCATTTTTCTCTCTATTTGTTTTTTGACATCTGGTATCTTTCCTTCCAAAAGATTTACCAAATGCTGAAGCTCCTCTTTATATTCCTCTGGGTTTACGGGTATCTCGCATGGTCTAAGGCAACTTTTGGTTCTCCTCCTCATGCAGGTTTTGGCCCATGTCTTGTCATCCCCCAAATGGATCTCATTGTCGCAATCTGCAACAGGGAAGAGCTGAAGCCCAAGCTTTAAGGTTCTTCTCAATGATTTTACATCCGGAAAAGGCCCCAAGTAGAATGAACCCTTGTTCTTTGTTTCTCTTGTGATCAAAACCCTCGGAAATGTTTCACTCCCTGTAATTTCAATCAGTGGATAGGTTTTTCCATCCTTCCATTGCGTGTTCAGGATGGGCTGGTGTTCCTGTATCAGATTGAATTCCAACAAAAATGCCTCTCCTTCATTTTGAACCTCAATAATCTCAATATCGACTCCCTTTTCCCTAATGACCTGTGATTTTGAAAACTCATTTGAGGGAGTGAAATGTGACCTTAGCCTATTGTGGAGGTTTTTTGCTTTGCCAATGTAAATGATCGACCCATACTTGTCTTTGATGAGGTAAACTCCTGGACGATGTGGCATCTGTTTTAGTTGCTCTTCTATTCTACTCAGCCTGTCCGTTTCATTCAAGTGGTAGCACTCAATGTACCATTGACTTTCTTGAATATAGGGGTTGTGCTTAAGGATATCATTTAAATTGAACTCCCTGATCTAGAAATAAAAATTGAGAATGCTCGAATGCTTGGTTTAGTTCTCACTGATTCACTTATCCCGAAAGCTTTAATGAATAGGTAAGCAATAAGCGTTCATGAGATATGAGGTAATAGTTGTTGTTGGCTCATTAACAAGTAAAAATCTCAGAATACATCATTTCACTTCTGGCAATAAAAGAGAATGAAGATGAAACCTGCAGAGTTTATTCGATTTGTGGAAGATTACTGCACTTCTCAAAAGCTACGGATACATCCCATCACTCAAAATGTATACCATCTGATTCAAGAGTGAACTTATGTATCTTGATCAACTGATTTTATTGCCTTGTCATCAATTTTCCAAAGAAGAAAATCTGCATGAATTTTTGGACATTCAATTGCCCTTACTTGAATTCACATATATTTCATCCATACCAACAAATTTCACTACTTATTTTTCGAATAAGCAATTTAAAATTTCCAACTCCTATATCCTTTTATAGCTGAATTGAGCAATAAATCCTGTAATATTCCCTGTAAAAACAGCTATGTCATTGATAAAACTGATTTGGAAATTATGTCTGAATTTTGATACTCTTTTTGGGGTAACACTTTACCAGCATTTAAATACTGCCGATAGGAATAGTGAATAAGAATAACAAGGTGAAATTATGGTAGTACTCTCGTTAGCTCGAAAATATGTCTTCCGAAGACCCTCCCAAAACTTGGCGGTGTTCTTGGGAATCGCTTTGGGTGTATCCCTATTTGTTGGCATTCAAGTCGGGAGCACCTCACTTGGGGAAGGATTTGGTGCACTGACTCGATACTCATTAGGCGAAACAGATGCATCTATTTCTCCTGCCGCAACTCAGTTTTTTATTGATGATCCAACGCTCAACTACAGCATTTCGGAGGCACTTGGACTCCAAACAGCAACACAGCCATCGCTTTTTGCTAAAGCGTTGAGCGAGAATCAAACCATCAGCCAATATGTTGAAGAAATTTCCCCTAGATTAAATCTGGATGTCACTGTAATCCATGAAGAAACTGGGGCAATTGAGATATCTGAAACCTTGACTGGTGTCTCATCCGACGAAAAAACATTTGGAGAATATTATAACAGAGAGGGAAACGTTTTGCCAATTAGCGAGCTGCAACCGGGAGAAATCTACTTGGGACGGGCATTAGCAGACATTCTGTTTCCAGCTTCTGACTCAATCATTGGTGAAAACTTGACAGTTTCCGCCACACTTTTCAGCCTTACAGTTCCTGCTGGAAATCAGACGATACCATCGCAACCTGTGTATTTGAATGTCTCTGTATCCATCAAAGATATTTTTGAGGAGAGGGGTCGAGGACGAGAAAATTTGGCAGAGTACATGGTTACTTCCCTTGATTGGCTTCAAGATTTAGTTCACCAACGTTTCATTGAGGCACAGCAACAACAGCCATTGGAACGGCAAATTTCAACGCCTATTGTAGGTTACGGCCCCGAACCAATTACAACTCTCCTCATCAATTGGAAGGAAGAAGTCGAAAAGGATCCAATGTTGCGAGATAAGGCATTCAATGCAACAAGAGATGCTTTCATTTCATTGGTTGGGCCAGAATTCGGTCAACTCTACCAGTACAGCAATACTTTGAGCTTAATTGATCAACTGGTTGAGGGTTCAACTGAGAGCTTGGAATTGTTGCTTAACATTTTTGGGGCCCTCATCGCATTTGCTGCCCTGCTGGTAATTGTGAATATTCAATCCATGGCTTTGCAGGCAAGAGAAAAGGAAACTGGAATTATGAGGGCGATTGGTGCGAATCGGCGACAGCTAATCTTTACAAATCTTGCCGAATCTTTATTCTTGGGTATATTCGGTTCCTTGGCAGGATTGCTCGGTGGCGTCTTATACGGCCGGATTCTTGTCTTTCTACTTGGATATACCTTTGGTTTTCCAACAGACGGCATTCCTGTTGTAGTGACTCCAAGGATCATACAGAACTCATTCTGGGCTGGTGTCATTGTGTCGCAGGTGACCGGACTCATTCCTGCCATCAACGCATCACGAGTCAATGTAGCGCAGGTGCTGCGTGGACTAAAGCCTCCTGCTGAAGAAAGATTCGGAAGACGGTTGCTCTATGTTGGAATCCTCTTTACTTTGATAGATTTGGCGGTCTTGGCGTCATTGAGCCACAATCCTCTACGAGAAGGGAAAGACGCATTCCGACACATTAATGACGCAACCAACATATACTTGGCAATAGCCCTTCTACTTTTGGGGCCAAGCCTAATCTTTGCTTACTATCGATCGAAAAAGGCTGGACTGACCTTTGCAAGTGTCGGTCTGATCATTTGGGGGTATTTCAATTTCCTTGTCGTCCTCGACTGGATTGAAGAAGGCTCTGGTGGGCTTGACTACTTCCTTTACATTATGCTTAGTGTCATATCAGGAACTATCATCTTGGTGGGAATGAATTTGGATTATATCTCTGCACTGGGTGAAAAATTGTTTTCCGTCTTCGCCCGTACTCGGAAAACTCCTATACGGGGAACCGCCATGGTGGCCTTTAGGCAGATGAAAAGCAAAAAAGTTAGAAGTACAATGACTTTTGCCCTGTTTGCAACCATTCTTACATTGAATATATTTTTGGCTACTTGGAGCTTCAGTTTCAGGTATGGCTTTGACAACATAATTGTCGAAAACACTGCTGGTTCCGATATCGTTTTTCTTACTGGTCAGCCCATTCCTTCAACCGTTGATTTTGCGGGACAGGTAGAAAGTGAATTTGGGGTAGGACAGTATACAGATAGTGGGCTCAACATCGAATTTCTCAAGCCGTTTACAGTTGCCAATCCGACCGATGGATATTTGGACGCTGATGGAAATGCCACATTTCCCATTCGCCTTGTCAGTTTGAAACAGGATTCCCTTTGGGAAAATGACCAATGGGTGCTTCAATTCAACCTACGAGACAATAAAACGGGGACACCTTATGAGGTTAGGGAAAATACGCCAAATGATCCGCCTGCGACCGAAGAGGATGAAGCTGTTTGGAAAGCATTAGTGGCCAATCAAACCATTCCAAACAAAGAAGGCGTACCCACTCCCATTATCATCACTGAACCTATCTTTACGTTTACGCCATTTGGTGCTGAGGAAACGCATCGACCAGGAGATTCTGTATTTCTAAACCTGACTGATGGGACATTGCAGGAATTCGTTATTGCTTCCATTGCACTCGACAATCCTCTGATCAATGTGTTGCAGGCATTCAGCCAAGGACCACCTGGAACGGGCGGTTTCTTCTGGTTCGTGAACGATTATTGGGCCCAGAAACTTAGAGGATTTGATGGCTTCAGTAGTGTTCAGAATGTTTTTCTTGGAAAAACAACAGCTGATGACATTACCGATGAGAGAATAAACCAGTTGGCAACAGAAATCGAGACATTCGCCAATCAAAAGGATGGAGAATTCCGTAAGCAGCATGGGCTGTATGGCGTATATGGATTTTCGGTTTATACAATCTATGAGGCATTTTTGGAAATTCAATTCCGTTTCTTCAATTTCTTGCAGGCATTCACATCCATGGGGTTTGTAGTCGGTATCTTGGGTCTATTTGTTGTTGCCATGCGTTCTGTTGCAGAGAGGCAAAGGGAAATAGGAATGCTCAGGGCTTTGGGCTTCAGAAGAATCGACGTTGTGTTGGCAGTCATCATTGAACTTGTGGTCATGGGTATAATTGGTCTGCTTTTAGGTTTGCTGAATGGTATAATCCTTGGTTTCGGACTTATCAATCTAAGCACTTCAGGTGATGCAGCATTTCTTATTCCATATCCAACCATAATGATCTATGTTGCCATT
>JALUTL010000160.1 GCA_027016475.1 Candidatus Heimdallarchaeota archaeon | reverse complement strand
TTTTTTTGTTCAAGAATATGGACTGGATGATACAGCGCCTCCTGACCAAGTATTTGATTTTTCGGCCTTTAGCAATATGGCAGATGGGGTGATCATAGCCAGCTCTGGGCTATTTATTCTATCAATAGGGCTTGCAATGGTAGTAAACAGAAGACTTTCGAGATATCTTTTGGTGTTCTATGGTATTTTGAATTTTGGCCTTACTTTGACAGTCCTTTTCGCTTTAGTCAAGGTGTATCCATCATTCCCACTGCTTCTGGCATTTGTATGGAAGGAATTCAGCTCATCAACGGAAGAATAGGCGATTGATCTTAACCCAGAATAAATTACATTTATCAAACAATATTTTCATTTATTAGTTTTTTTGTGGGAAATCTTATAAAGAATGTGTTTCGAGGCAGCTTAGCAACACTGGAGTAGGTTTGAACGGATGATGGTGGCCACAATAGTGGGGGGCATCATTGTTTTACTTAACATCCTATTGATTCCATTGATTCTTGCCAATTCTTTGCAATTGCTCAAGAAGAGAATATGGGACATCCAAGCACTCTTTCTTCTGACCTGTGCCTATTTGATGCAACCAGTCATGATTTATGAAAATATACTCTTTTTGGATCATCAGCTAGGTTGGGAATTGGAGTACAGCCAAAACCTTTTGAAAGTGACTTTTGGTGTGGGATTAGTTGGAGTCATGTTCTACAACCTTCATCTTATGAGCGTAAAGGATTTTCCCACCATACCAGTAGTGTTGTTGGGGATCATAATGGGATTTGCTGTTGGTGGCATGTCTGTTGCATTGAACTTGGATCCGCAGAACAAAGTCAGGCCAATATACTATGACCCTTTGATTGGAGGTCTGTGGTTTGTCATTTCTCTGATTGTCTTCAATCTACTCGGAGTAGGCGTTCTTTACCTAGGGTATAAGGAATGGAGGAGAGAAAAACCAACGAGATTTGTTCAAATGCTTGATGCTATGGCTCTTTTTCTTTATTTCATTGCACCTTTTGTAGTTTACTCCCAAAGGATATCGCAGATAATTTTACAGCCATTCAATCTTCTCTTCCTCTTTTATGAAGGAGGCCTAGTTATTCATCTATTAGCGAAACTTACAAATTTTTCCTCAAGCGGTTTTCCTACACCAATTGTTCTTGAAAGCATGGCCCTCATTGATTCTAACTCCCAAACAGTTATCGCCGGGTATACGTCGGATGTTACAGAAGATTGGATCAAACTGAATTCCATGGCCATTGTTGCCGCTGATTCATTGCTTCAGGACAATATTGGTTCCATTATGAAAAAGGAGATGATGAGTATAGCCATTAGTTATGGTGATGCCATATTCATTAAGCAGCAGCGTTTCATGATATTTCTCATCTTTTCAAATGGAGGAAAGAAAAGCGGGCGCTTTTTGGCACAACGCTTTCTTGCAAATGTTGACATTGATCGGGTTGATAATATCCAGACATTCAAAAAGCAGTTCATGAACCATTTCTATCTGTATTTTCGAAAGCGGAAGGATCCAAACGATGAAAATTTTTTCTTTCTGAAGCCAATACAGTCAGAACAGCTTAAATAGGTTGAGATCAAAATGTTGTCATGTTCCATTGGTTGGGATTGATCACTGTTTTTTTGAACGTAGCTTTGTTGCTTGCGGTATGTTTCGCCCTTGTAAAATTAAGATCCAACTATGACCTTCAATTTCTCATGGTTGTATTGGCAACAGTTTTGCTTCTTCCTGCAATGATTTATGAAAACGTGCTCTTTCTTGACCTCTTCTTTTTTGAGTGGAACCTTGTATACAGCCTCAGTCTGCTCAAGATTACATTTGCTTTGGGGATTTTAGGTGTTGCGGTATTCAATTTAATTTTTCTCACACTTGAAGATATGCCAACTTTTCCGCTCATTATTTTGTTTGGGATTGTGGGATTCGCCATAGGAGGAATGACTCTTGCCCTTCAATTAGATTCTTCAAATCCAGTTATTCCCTTGAGGTATGATCCAATACAAGGAGGATTGTTTTTCACCTTTTCATTGGCAATTTTCAACCTATTGGGATTGGTTGCTTTGTTGTATGCGGTCGCCTCTCTTGAAGGAACCAAGGTAACAAAGAAAGTCGATCCTATTACCATGTTTGGGGTGGCTGTTTTTTTTGTTGCTCCATACTTTGTGATAATTCAACGGATTTTTCTGCTTATTTTGAATCCATTCAATTTCTTGTTCCTTTTTTATGAATTGGGCCTCTTTTTGGTGTTGGGAAACTTTCTTTGGAAAGGGGCAGAGGCAGGTGTGCCAACTTTTATGGATCTCAAGGCATTGATTCTAATAGACAATGACACCAAAGATGTTATTGCAATGTATTCAGCCGTCTCCTCGGATCTGTCAAAGATTTTCAATGAAGAATCAGAAACCAACAGCTTGAAGTTTGTATTGGGTGAAGTTTTGGGCAATCAGATTGCAGAGGTATATACCACAGCAGCTGAAGGAGTGATGGTACCAGTAGAAGATTTCATTCTGTTGATAGTAGTGTCATCAAGAGGGAAAAAAGTGACCAAATGGTTGGCCAATGAATTTCTCAAAAGCATCAGATATAGACCAATTGAATCCGAAGACGATTTCCGTCAAAGGTTGCTTCACTATTTCATGATGTTTTTCAGGAACAAAACTCCTCCGAGCCTGAATCAATTTAAAATCAAAAATCAAGTCCATTTTGACAAATAAACAATACAATCATAAAGAATTAGAACTTTGCCCCTTTTGTTGTATTTATGGAACAACGTTTGCAAGTCTTTCTTTGCATGCTCAAATTCGGGGGAATTGGGCTTTGGAGCATAAGATGACGATCGGTATCGACCAATCAGCCCCCCATGTCCAATTCTTGTACGTTCAAAAAGACTTTTTTCGTAGTTTCTCTACCCAAAAATTCCAACACCTTGCTTTTTGGTGCAGAAGTGACATGATTGACTTTGTCATAGTCAACTGAGTGATGAGAGACAACTGTTTCAAGTTCAGCCAAGAATGGGGTAGTAGTTAGGCGTTCATTCCACAGAAGCACGACATAACCTCCTGGGCGAAGGATTCGCTGAAACTCGAATCGTGTCTTTTCAAGATCAAACCAATGGAATGCTTGGCCACAAACAATCAAATCGATTGAATCAGGTTGCAGAGTTGTGTGCTCAGCCCTTCCATTGATGCTTTGAAAATTCAAGCCCTGCAATATCTGTTCTGCAGCAGTCCTCATCTCTTTATTGGGTTCAACTGCGTAGCAGAAGAATCCTCTCTGAAGAAAGGGATAGGTTAAAATCCCTGTTCCTGAGCCAATGTCTGCAACGATCGAAGATGAATCCAAGTTTGTCTGATCAATTATCCAATCAATTGCTTCTTCAGGATAATGAGGACGATATTTTACATAATCGTCCACTCTGTCGCTGAAGCGCTTTGTCGTATCAGTCATCGCTATGAAACCAAATCCACGAATTAACATAAAGATAGAGTTCAGGGCTAAGCCAAATTTCATAAGTAAAGGGAAATCACTCAAAATATGGGTAAGCATTACTTTGCCATTGCACGACCCTATAGGGACGATTTTATGGTAAATTCAACAGAAGAGGAAAATGTATTAATGGGTGAGCATTTTCAATATCTCAAAGCATTGCAAAAAGAAGGGAAATTGTACCTTGCCGGCCCTGTTATTGACGAAGGCAAACCCTTTGGGATCTATATATTTGTTGCAGACACTGCTGAAGAGGTTCGACAAATGATAGAGCATGATCCGTCCATAAAAGGCGGCATTCAAGTGATTGATCAGATCAGAGAGGTCAAGCTTTCCTTGAATCCTTTACAAGACAATTATCCGAAGAATTGAAATCCTTTGATTAGTCGGTCATTGCAGATCACACAATTCTTTGGAAAATCATTACAACTTTCCCCTAATGTGGCATTTTTAAGGCGTAAGCTAGAAGGACTACCATGCCAAATGGACGATATAATCCAATCCTGTTGAGTTATGAAAGCAAGCCTGAAGGGAACGGTCCGTTTCCAGCGGTCGTATTGTTCATGCATGCCCATGGCCTTGATGATTCTTCGAAGAAAGTCTGTGATGACCTTGCAAAAGAAGGATATGTGGCTATGGGGGCAGATGGATACCTCAATGGAACGTATTCTTTCCAGACCAGATCAGATGATGCAATATTTGGTGCGGCAGACCTCTTGCTCCACACATTGAAGAATCGCCCTGATGTTGATGCAAATAGAATCGGAGCGATCGGCTTTTGTATGGGTGGGCGTCAAGTATATTTGGCCAATGCAAATTGGGACGTGTTCAAGGCAGTTGTGTCATATTATGGATTTCCACATCGTGGTTCAGAACCAAGCAATACACCGCAAAATCGGATTGACGACTTCCATGCTCCAGTTCTGAGCATTTTCGGAAGTATGGATCAAGGGATACCATTAGATGCAGTGGAGGCTTACAGAAAGACATCAGAGCCAAAAGGACATAAAACTTTGGTATATGACGGAGCAGGACATGGTTTTCTCAACCACAATTCAAGGAATTTCCACGAAGAAGCTGCCAAAGACGCATGGCACCAGACAATAGAGTTTTTCAACCAATACCTCAAGTAATCTTCCTTCGCTTCATCCATTTGTTGAGGTTGACAGCAAATAGCAGTGCTACAGCTGCAATTGTGACTGCCATGCCTTTTTGGAATGCATCTGTACGAACGAGGGTAAATATTGTTTCCACCAAAACAGTCCGTTGAAAGAATTTAGTTATGTTCCATGAATGCAAGGCAAAAGCCAAAATCAATTGAGTATCTGCATCATTGTCAGTTACAGACACCTGATAGGCGACATTGTTGTTTAACACTTCAGTGATTGTCCAATTGTTGGTAATTGCGGTTTGATTTATCCGTTCTCTGTGTTGGGAAACTATTTCGGAGTAAGAAATGTTCTCAAACGCAATATCGGCAGTCAGGTTCTTCAAATATCGCTGCAAAGAAGAATGACTCGAAGGGTCAATGAATCCCCAAGCCACAGTATAGTTGATCACGGATTTGGGGAAGAAGATTATTGAGGACATTTCTCCGTTTGCAGGAATGTTGAATTCAATTGATCCAAAAAGTTGTAGCTGATCTGACATGACATTGAATGATATGGATGACTGTTCCTTGAACGACCATTTTTCGCCGTAATAAGGCCCAGCAAAGAATCCACATAGGGCAATGGAAATCAGCAGAATAGAGACGGATCGTTCCCTGTCAATTTGTGGCAACCGAATATGGCTGACCAATTTGGCAACCCGTCCATTGAATGCCTGAATATGACCATTCGTAGATTGCGAAAATTTATAGGAAATGGCAGGAACAAGAACCGTCCATACCCAATAGAAAAATAGAGTTGCATGGATCATGAAATCGATAACAGGATATTTCAGTGTGGAACTTCCAAAAAGGTTGACCCGCTCCTCTGCAGTCCAATTGACAAAGAAAATGTTCTTCCCGGTTTTGGGGTCAATGGGTGTAATTTCAATGAAGAATCCACCTATTCCAACCAATGCACTGTTCAGGACAAAAATGATGCCTTCCTGAACGTTGTATAGCCTATGATCAATTGGATAAAAATATGCCAATGGTCCATAAGTTGTATCATACATTAAATGGGTGACCCAGAGGATACCAAATAACCCGAAATAAAAGCGCCGTTCATCCCATTTGCTGATTCTCTCAGTTACAGAATCAGGAAGGGAAAATATCAGCAACAGAAACAAAAGGGGAAAAAAAATGGAATGAGACCATGTCCTATGTCCCCCCAAAATCAAGTCAATATCAGGGAGTTCGGCACCCAAACTCGCAAGAAACAGGAACCAAGGGTTTCGGTTCATTTTTTCCCGAAAAGATTTGGTTGAAAATGTCCTGACCAAAAGAATGGATATGCCTACGTGTGTTGTACCCCACGTCATAAGCTTAAATTTATTCGGACATAGTTAAAGATAGTGCCTTTGATTCTAAGCCATTCTTTATAGAGGATATTTCTTTGGGCGTCCCCGTTTCCTGACAAAATAGATAATTGTACCACCAACAGCAGCAACAGCAACAGCTGCGCCACCCAATACCAACGGATCGGTCAATAAATCCTCGCCACCTACTACTGTGACGCTAGTTGTATTGCCGGTAATTGTTGTTCCGACTGTGAGTGAGATTGATGTTTCAGTTGAAATGTCATCCAAAGATATGGCAGAAAGCTTGTTGAAGGCAAATAGAAGTTGTGTGAAGGGAAGGGTCAGGACAGTAATATTGAGTCTGCCATTTACTGTTTGAGGAGATGTTGTATAGTTGAAGAGGATAACCAGAGCCATTACATCGCTTGGCAAGCCAGGGACGATCATGTCGGCCTTATAAAATGTTGTTCCATTTATTGTTTCGGATTGTGGTGTGAATGTCCAAAATGAGGAGTTTAGTCCCTTCAGTAGGGAAGCGGAGAACGTATGGTTCTCTGAAATGATGGAGATGTAGTTTCCACCCTCCTTCAAATTGAATTGTAAACGATAAAGTATTTCAGAGAAGGATGCATTGAGCGGATCGACAAATCCAGTTCCAACAGATCCACCAGGATATCTGGCCAGTGGATCCATCTGCTTCTTCAAATTCCAGTAATCAAACCTGTCGATACGGAATTGGGCGTTGAATGAATTGTTTGCATATTGCAATGGAGTCGGAAACGAAATAGATGAATCCCAAACGGTATTGTTCAGGTATCTTATTAGCAACCAAGATTTCCTCACATTGTGATAGTCAATGCCTTGATATGCGAAAACCGATGTCCAATTCAGTTCCCCGTTCGTGCTTGAGTACACAGGGTCATCCCTACTTGCATATTGGTGAAGGGTTGCATTCTTTGAAAAAATCCGTTCACCTTTTTCATTGAAAAGGTCAAAGCCCAATGTTACAGAAACATTAAGATGATCCAAATATGTTATGTTGAAAAAATCATTGGAAAATGAAGGACTGGGGAGCTCAAGCACTGTTGCGCCAAAAAGAGGAAGATTAAGGGTTGCCGATGCACCAGTCGACAATGACTGAATAGGAACTGCCTTAAAACGAAAACTTCTGAAATCTAAAGAGGAAGAAACAGACACCAGATATGTTCCTGCAGGAATGAAAGAGTTTTCATTTCCTTCCCCATTCAATGCATCATAGTGCTTCACCACAAAGGATTTTCCACTTGACATATCAGTAAATGTTGCTTCAACTGATGAGTGGGATCCATTAAGGCTTGCCAAAAACGGTGAAGATGATGAATATGAGTAAATGTTGTCCAAGGCACCCGCAGGATTGATGATTTGTGTCTCTTCATCTATTGGAAGTGGAGGAATGTCTTCCTCTTCTGTCCAAAAGGCATATTGTCCAAAAAATCCTTCGGGTAAATTCAGCCGCTCTTTTTCTCCACGAATAAATGGATCAGATTCATCGGGAGGAAGAATTTCTACTGAGACATAGACAGACGATGTGTTCAAGATTGGAGAGGAATACCCCACTGTTAAGTCAGACCCGAAAATTCCAGTCATCGGAGAAAAGATTCTTAGCCGAATCAGTCCAAGTAAATCTGTCGGCCTTGAATAACCCATTAATTGGTCAGGCACAAAAACAAACCCATCAGCCGACAGAACCTTGAGACCACTGGAACTGTTCAACTGATAAATCTTGAGAGTAGGTAAGGTTCCCTGTACAGTTTCAGAAATTCCACCATTAAACTTGATCGTTTGAATGTCCTTTACCACCAACATGGATTTTAAAACAATGTCCCCAGTCAATGGCTCAAGGACGAACACATGAGTTCCATTCCGCTGTGGCACCATTGTTCGGATATCGGGAAGAAAGACTGATAGACTCCAAGTTTGAGTGTGTACTTTGTTGTCAGGATCAACGATGGAAATTTTTAGATCTGTAGAATGGGAGCTTCCGTCCACATCAATCATGATGGCCATAGGAACACCTTGCTCAAGATCCATCTCAAAAACATGTCGTTGATTGTGTTTAAGCAACACATTTTCAATAGAATTGTTTCCCACTGGCAATTTGTAAAATTCAGTCTTCAGTTGTGCATCCAAAGGGTCTGATGTTTGGTTTTTCACATGGATAACAGTACCATCAGGCACCGAAGATGCCAAAGTCATAAGATCCCATGTTGCAGGAGAGCCGTAAAAACCATTGGTTGTCACTTCCTCCTTTGCAGGATCATACAGATCCATTACAACATTATGTTGGAACTCTAACTCCGAACCTAGGAGACCTGAAACAGGAGTGTATCTGATAAATGCGTCATTCATGTCATTTGGTGCGACAATGGTTGTTTCTTTCTGCTGGATTGGAAGAATCAACGATTCTTGCCCTTTTACACCAAACGGAAGCAGTAGTGCAAAAATGAACAGAAAGAGCAGATATGTTTTGATTCGTGTCATGAGCTTGTCTTATCGTTCATTGTTAATAAAACCATTGTCATCTAATGGAAACTTGACCATCCTTATTGAAACTTTTCTTACAATTATCCAAAATATTGCATTTTCAGATTTTCCGTTCAACGTTTTCTGGATTTTTGTCTGTCATGGATTTATATGTGAAATTTATGTTAAGGATTGCAAAAAAATGTCAAAAAAAAATTAGTAAAGTGTGTATCTGCTTGCTCTTTTAGTCGTCTACATATATAAAATGCATACAAATATTGATTTTGTCAAAAACAATGCTTTTCGATTATTTGGCAATTTGCCTATTCTGTATTTTTCTCTTATTTTAACTATTGATGTCCTAAAAAGAGGTACTTTAAATATTTGCAGATTCTGTTCTTCATGCTCTTGGGTCAGCAAGTTTCTTATCTTACAGCCATCAACTTAATCAATGATGAAGGACTGACCTATGCATTTATGAGCAGCAATCCTTTACTTTCTGGAACAATAGGGGTAAGCTTGATTTGGTTGCTGTTCCGGACGCAATTGAGATACATTAACCAATGGATACGAAAGACAACATTGCGGTATTCATCCGCGGCGGTGTAATCATTTTAGCATCTTTTGGTAATATGGGGATTACCATCACTGAAACAGGAGTTCCTCGTTTCAATCATCCTTTTGCACTCTCGCTTCTCTTTACTTCCATTGTGCCGGCATTCATCATAAGTTTGATCTATGTTTGCTGGAAGTTGCTTCAGAACGGAATAATTGACAGAAAAGAGTTTGGATACACAATCCTGTTAATACCAACAGCAAATGTACTGACGGCAATATCCCATATCATCAGGATTTCATTTGGGGAATGGGATTTTGTAAGACCTGTTTCTCTTTCAATATTCCTAGTCGCATCTCTTATGTTCCTTATTTACATCGATTTGGCTTCTAAAGGAGCTTTCGTGTTCAATCTGGGCATCATCAACTTCAGGCAAATGGCAGAAAAAAACTTTGTGGGATGGGTGGTTTATGAAATCAATGAAGACAAAGTTGTTGCCATATGGTGAAAATGAACAAAACTCTCAAAATACTTCCCGTCATATCCATACTGCTTATATCAATGTATGGTGTGATGGCAGTTGATGCAGGAACATTCTCTTGTTCGTGAGTCCGACACTTGGTTCCACAAGCACAACTTACACGTTCTATGCTTCTGGATCTGGATATTCACTCGGCTTTGTCACTCTCAAATATAAGCTCACAACCAGCTCTACATAGACTACAAAATACATAAGTGTTTCCGGATTTTTTGGATGGTTTGGACCCCTGAGCGTATCTTCTCTAAGTGCAGGAACGACACATTTGAGTAGCAGATGCCCATCATCAGGCTATCGCTATTTTACTGTGGATGGAGCTGCCCCTACCTTTACCAATTGGGTTATAGTCCCAACCCTGTTAAGGAAGGTCAATCAGCAACTGCAAGCGTCACAATTACGATTCAAGCGGTGTTTCGTCCGCAACCATAGTCTACACTGCAACTTTGGGTGGGAACATTGTTGGAGGCGATACAGTAACTGCAACAAGAAGTGGAAATGTGTATTCTGCAACGATTCCTGCCTTTGCGTATGGTACTGCGGTTAGTTTCCACTTTAGGGCCACAGATGGTGTCGGGAACTCGGGAAACAGCGCAGTCATGTCATACACCGTCCAAGATGGGACTGCACCAATCATTTCCTCAATTAGTACCTCTCCATCAGCTCCTCACTATGAAAGTGCAACAACTGTGACTGCCAGTGTAACAGATACGCACTCTTCCATTTCTTCCGTTACATTATATTATTCCACCAATGGCGGATCTTCCTATACGGCAGTTGGTATGTCGTATGCAGGTGGTTCTTCCTATAAGGGTGTTATCCCTGCTGTCACCTATGGCATTACTGTGCGCTATTATATCAGGGCTGTTGATGCTTTGAACAATGTAAGGGTTTCATCAACAACATCTTTCTTTGTGGATGACTTTTCTGGGCCCGCAATTAGCGGTTTGTCTAATTCCGTGCCAGGTTCTAGCACAAGAGTATATGCAACAGTTGTTGATGGTGGCTCCGGTGTTGAAAGCGTTGTGCTCACTTACTATTACATTTGGAATGGTGATCAAGTCCTTGGAACTCCTGTAACAATGGGTGATTCAAACAATGACAATGTGTATCAGGGCACAATTTCAGGTATTCCTGTAGGTGCTGTGGTATACTACACCATTACCGCGACTGATTTTGAAGGCAACTCAAATTCTGCATCTGGAAGCTTCTCGAGATAGGATTTAACAATTAACAAAGGCATTACTGTTTCATTTCCAGTTCAATCAACACTCCTAAATGATCACTTGCATCTGGATTACCATAAGTCTTGTAAGAGTTGGGGACTGCAGTCCAATGTCCCCGAGTGAGCCAAATATAGTCAATTTTATGCGTGGGATCTGTGGCCGGAGAGCTGAAACCAATGGTTGCGTTTGGGTGAAATCCTGCTTCGACCAATCCATAGGTGAAGGCAGAATATAGAATATGATAGGCTTCATCATTCTGGTCGGCCCGAGTGTTGAAATCTCCAAGTACAATTGCCTTCTGACCCCCCACGTATTCGACAACAAAATTTGCCTGCTCTCTTTGGGCAGTTTTGAATCTGTCAATTTCAAAATGGGTATTGAACACCAGCAACTCTCCGAATGGGCTGTCAATGACAACCCTTGCGATTCCTCTTTCTATTCCTTCCGGCGAGGGTAATTGTTTCCATTCCTGTTCTTTGATTGGCCATTTGGACAGGATTGCTTCGCCATAGATTTGGGCTGATGTTGGAGGGCCATAATAATAATGCATCCCAAGCTTTTCAGCCAACCAAAGAACTCCATTTTGGTTCCCTGACGACAATCTCAGTCCTTCATTCTCTTGAAGTCCGATGATGTCGGGATTTGCCGCTTCAATAACTTTGAGGAGCTCCTCAAACACGTACCTGCCAGTTTTTTCTGTCGTACTTACATAATCTGCCACATAAAACTGATGGATATTGTATGTCATGATTCGGATGATTTGATTTGATTTTGGTTCACTTGCAGGTGGGACAAATAGTGGAATGGAGCTGATAAGAAGGATGAGCCAAATGCCCAATGAGATTTGTTTTAAGTTGCCTGTACTGAATTTCATGATGTCAGCCTCCAATAATAGCCATTTACCCCAATATGGAGCATTAATACTAAAAACAGATGTACCCCTGCAAGCCCATGTGACATTACCCCAAAAATCGATGGAACAAATGCCCAATTTCCTGCAACAACATAAAGGACAACAAATAGCAAGCTCAGCAATTGAACGGCAAACAGCATCGAGGAACTTCCTTGGCCGGGGCGGGTTGGTGCTGAGTAAATTGATGCCAAAACAGAGAAGGTTGCAACTCCTGCACTAAGGAAGGGTACGGTTCCAATGAACAGGATGTCTATGAAGCTTAGCAGACTTCCAATTGCATAGATTAGAAACCATTTGGCTGATTCCTGATTCCAATCCTGATTCAATGCCAAAAGGATGCCTGTTGTCATACTCAGTGTTGTCAGGGCCACAAACACATCCAACGACAGCCTACTTGCACCGATAATTCCTCGGTCTATAGACCATGTAACAACAAATGATGGGATCCCGAGCACGAGCAGAAGAAGTGTCATGTAAGGATATGTGCGAATGATTGATTCAAGTTCAGTATTCTCTTGTCGTTCCACACTTCTACCCAATACAAGCCCAAAGATAAACAGCGAGAAAAGAAGAACATATCCCTCAATGGTTCCAAACAGATAGGTTTGTCCCAAAATCAGGTAAATCAGGTAATTGGCCAACGGGGCTAACCCTAAACCCCACTTTGTCTCAGGACTGGCAATGTCAAATGTTTCCGTTATGAGGATTCCAACAATTTGAAGTGCCAATGCCGCACTCAATGCTGAGATCATTGCGTTGGGGATTGATGCAATTCCTGTTAGTCCTATTGTCAAAAACCATAAGCTTCTGAAATGGTTTTTGCAAAAATCACATTTGCCATAAATCCATATCGATATGGCTGAGAGGACAAGTATGGCAAATCCCATGGTGAAATTCACACCTTGGGTCGTGAAGTTCAAGACAAAAACCATGCTTACAAACCTGTTGAATAGAATGATGAACAAAAGGGTAAGAAACGCCACCCTGAATGTTGGTGCCAATTCAATTTCTGACATAGATAAACATGCTGCAGTTGCCTTTTCAAGATTTTTTGCTCAGTGGGCGAGATGGTTCATAAATTTCTCAGGTTATGAGCATTTGCCCTTGTATTGTACCCCACAATTCCATGTATCGCCAATTTTTTAATGTGAACTTCCAATTCTTCAATTGAATACTCAAACAGATTGGATGGCATTTCTGGGAGATTCGTCCATTTGAAGCCAAAGTCTTGACAATTCTCCGTTGGACAGGGTTGGTAATCGTCCTTAACATTGATCAAACGCCATCAGGGATTATCGATGGTATTTCAAGTGGATTCACGAATTTGTAATCGTCAGGAATGTTGATCCACTATTGAATTTTACGGAATATCGTTGATTGAAGATCATAAGAAACCATTCTGGTGCACCTTTCTCCCTGCCTATGCCGATCGGCTGTTGGCGGCCTATGGAGCTCAATTGATCTTTTTCACAGCCTCAAGCTGAACCAATAAAGATCGAGGTTCACTGCAAGAATCACAAAAACATCATATTCAAAATGCCAATTGCCTAGAGGCTTTTGCAAGCATAGAGATGCTTATATTCGCAATTAAGAACAAGGTGGAGAAAATGAGTCTGGCATGTCGGACGGAGCCCTGCCATATGTGGAATGAAATTTAGCAGTAAACTAAAAGGATAGATCAAGGCCGCAAAGGGGCGATTACAATTGCCGATTTCGATTAATGCCTTGCAGACGCTAGCCCTTTATCAGGGCCAATTCAAAGAAAAACGACATAAAAATCCAATAGATGATAAGGATGTAAGGGTGGCAACAAATGTCGCACAAATGTTAAATTCTCTCTTGAAAAGTCACCATATTTAAATAGGTAAATTCATATACCAAGCTAGAACAATGGAGATTGTTAATAATGGAGCGGGAAACTGTAGAATTAGATAAAACACTTGTTTCAGTCGGATTTCGTGTGCCGAAATATTTGATAGAATTTGTTGAAACATTCGTCGATACTTCGATTGGAAGACATAGATCAGAGGTATTCCGAATATTTCTTGAAATTCTCTAATAGATCATGATAAGCTGGGTATATATCACTTTTATTAAATGGGGGGAACAGAAC
>JALUTL010000159.1 GCA_027016475.1 Candidatus Heimdallarchaeota archaeon | reverse complement strand
ACAAAGACCAAGGCAGTCAAAAGCATCAGACCTAGTGCAACAAATTTTGACTGTTTTGATTGCATGATTGTTGCTCGCCATATATATATATCGGAAAAAAACGCAATGTATGCAAAAAACCACTGTTGTGTTGATACTTGCCATGTTGATTGCAATGCCTGTTTCATCGGCTGAGCAACCCAGATATCAAATTAATTACAGCCTACATGTTACAGAGATCAGGATGTTGCCAAATGAAAATTATGGGTTGAAGGCTGGGCAGAACATAACAGGTTATTTCCAGTATTCAAATTACTATGAAAACGGAACAGTCATTGCTGATCCATTCGATATCCATAATGCATCCAGAAGGATTGTTCAATATGTGGTCAATGAGACCGTAGACCCAATTGCAAGTTTTTCTTATGTTGAACAAAATGATGTGCCAATACTCAGAAACATAACAATTGTCGCAACTTTTGTGATTGTTGAAAACACAACAAAAGCCATGTATCCTGGTTTCAACATTACTGTTCCAGCTGACATCAATAAAGATCAGCTTTGTATCGGATCAGAGATAGAGACACACTACAGTTGCCACAGGACGTTCCATTTTGATTATTGGGAAATCACATTTCTTGCCTTTGCACTCATAACTGACCTATTGGGAAGCAGTAGGGCTGAATTCCCGTGGTGGCTCTATGCTGTGATCGGCATAGCTCTCTTTATATTCGTCATGATAATTTTCGAAGTGTTCTACAAAAATCCAGAAGTCGAAGTGTATCGATATGATGGGTTCATACAAAGACGAAGCAAAAAATAGACCAATTCCAAATCGCTTCTACCCTCGCCGCTCCCGCAACTTTCATGTCACCCGCGGGAAACATTGTAGACATAGGAAAAAATTCCTTCAAATGGACACCAATACTTGTCGACATCCAGAACATAAAACATGATGAAATAGTTTAGTTGTTTGTGTATGGTTTTGAGGAATTTTATTATTGGGAATGTTTAAGATTGTGTGGTTTATTTTTGAGTGATGAGGTCTTTTGTATTGTTTTTGTTTGTGTTAATCAATTTTTCAGGGGTTGTTGGTTCTTCGGATGTTGGTTCCTATGTAGTTGTTTCGGATCAATATTTGGTTGATGGTTCGTTGGTTGTTGATGAGGTTGGGTACAATTCTTCAGGTTGGATAGTTGTCCATTCTGATTTGGATGGTGAGCCTGGTGACATTATAGGAGTGGAGTCGATTTCTGCTGGGGTTAATCGTCAGGTTGTTGTGAAGGTTGACAGGTCGAAGGTGACGGATGTTCTTTATCCGATGCTTCATACGGATCGTTCGATATTGGGGAAGTACGAGATCAATTATGATTTTCCTGTGTACAACAATGGTCGCGTGATAGCTCCCGGTTTTCGTGTATTGAACTTTCTTTCATCTGGGATTTATGGGGGTATGGGGAGTGTTGGGGATGGGGTTATCATAGCGCATGTTGTGAGTGAGGGTCCTGGGTGGGTCATTGTTCGTTCTGGCGGGGAGGATTTGGGTATTTCGGCAGTTTCGCATGGTGAGAACGTCAATGTTACAGTGAGTTTGTCACGTGAAGTCATGGATGGTGAGGTTGTCAAGGTTCTTTTGTATTTGGATCGCGGTATAGTTGGTGAGTTTGAGTCAGTTTCGGATCATTTCAGTGGTCATGAGAAGGAGTTTGAGGTTGTTGGCGGGGAATTTCGGAGTGTTGAGGTTTCAGCATCATTTCCAGTGTTTGGGTTGATGCTGGTGCTGATTGTTGTTTTGTTTGGCAGGAGGAGGTTCAGGATTGGACTGTGAATGAATTTGCCAAATATTGAAGTTCATTGGTTGATTTTGGAAACGTGATGTAGTGGAATGATGTTGATTGGTTGGTTGCTGAGATCGATTTTTGCATTTAGTTTGGTGACAATAAATTTGTGTTGAAATTTAGAGTTTAGAATTGTTTTTGCAGTTTTCCTATTGATTGTATTTCTCATTTTGACTTCAACTGCTTTATTGAGTTCCTTTCCGACAATAAAGTCGATTTCATTTCGTCTTTCATTCCAAAAATATTCAGCAGCGAGTTGAAAAGCGACTTCAGTTTCTGCTTTTTTTCCTAATTCGATTGGGAATGGTTCGACATAGGCATGAAGTGTTGTGTAAAATGGGTAGTATCGTTTGTGTTTTTTTCAGTTCTGGGATTTGTTGAATAGTTATAGACCTTTCTTATTAGGAGTGCCTTTTCAAGAGTGTAGAGATAGTGCTGCACAGCTCTTCTATCGAGGTTAAGTTCTTGTGCGAGGTCATTGGCTATGATGATTTCTCCAGGAGATTTGCAAATCAGCCTGAAAATGGATTCAATTGGAGTGGTATCTCTGATGTTATGGAGTCTTGCGATATCTCCATTTATTACTTTCTCCACAAGTTGAGTGATGTATTCCCTACGTGAAGCATTTGTGGTTAGTATTTTTGGTAATTAATGATCCATGTACCTGAGGTAGTTATTCCATTTTGCATGTTCAGAGGTGGGGTGTGTATTTGTGAGGTTCAGATATTCATTAAAGGAGAGGGGGTTCAGAAAGAGTTCTATTTCTCTTCCAGCAAGGCTTTCTCTTCCTCGTCTCAGAGCTGTGGAAGAAGAACCGCTAATGAATATTTTGCAATTCAACTTGTCATATATTGTTTTTACATGTGCAGCCCAGTTTTCCAAATATTGGATTTCATCAAAAACAAGTATGAAGTTTCCTCTGTAAGGATGATTAAAGTAATTGATAAAAGCATTGTATATACTTAACAGATCGCTTTTGAAGAGGTCAAGACTGAAATATAAGATATTTTTTTGATCAACTCCATTTACACCAATTAGATGATTAATTAATTGTTTTAGCATTGTTGTTTTTCCGACCCTTCGTGGTCCGATCAAGGTTACAATAAAATGATGATTAGTTGTATCAAGAAGGGTCGAAAATAGACCCCTGTGTAATTTTGGTACCTAATACAGTTCTTCCCAATGTCTGTTTTGAAGGAACAGATGATCGTCTAATGACACATTATGAATTCCATTTAAATGTATAAAAACGTAACAAATTTGTACATTGCAATGTATGAAAATGTTGCAACTATGTACATCGTCCAATCATTTTTTCTAGGGGACTGATTCAGCCGCTGAAACATATTCTGCTTCTAGTGATTTGGTAAGACGATTTCGTCGCCATCCCATGAAAAATTGTGTTGCTGATTAAAGTCGAAAAAGCTAGTAGTTCAACATTTCATTAACCAGTATTTGCACCGACCCAAGCATTGGCAATTTTCATCACTTCGTTTGCCGTTTCCAAAGCATGAATCGCATCTTCCTTTTGAAGGACGGGGATTGAGCCGTAGTCTGCATCACTTCTTGCATTCAGAATCTGATTGATTTTACGATTTAGATGTTCCGGTACTTTTTTAGTGACAATAAACTCATTGTAGAACAGATGCATTTGTTCTTTGTGTGTTTTGGTTGAAAGTCCAATTGAGTAAAGCATAGCAAAAATTGAATGATAGATTGCATAATATGATCGGCTGATTGAATCCTCAAACAGCTCCTTGTCAAGTAGAATTTTTGCGGCCTCCAAGCTTTTTTTTTGCCCTTCTGAGGTGATCTTTGGAAACTGCCAGTCGTTTGTCATTCACAGTTGAATTCCTCTTGTCAAAGCTTCTTGGATTAACGAACTTTCTTTCCTCTTGAAAAACTCATGGTTTGTCATATGGATCAGGTCATAATATATGCCCTTGTTCACGAGGATATCATCAAGTATTTCTTTCAATTGGTTGACCTCCTGTCTTGAATCTGTAACCACAAGAATATCGACATCGGAATTTGCCAGGAAATCCTTTCGTGCAAGGGATCCAATTATAAAGATTTTTGCTTCTTTAAAATCTGTAACATTTTCTCGAATTGCTTGAATAAGCTTGTGCGGATTTTTTATGTAGTCAATTTTGTTCATTACAATACACCTACTTACAGGATTATTAAAGGTGCTGTTGAACGCATATTTTTCATAGATTTCATTTAGAGAATGGTAATACTTATAGGAAAACCATCCAATCAATGACAATACGCTACCGCAAGTTGCTGGTTTGGGAATGCTTTAACGATAAAGGCCATAGAGGTTGACCTCTGAGCAGTAAGCAGATAGCCTGTGGGACTAGAACATTTTTGGTTAATGCAATATTCCATAGGAAAACTAGTTTCTTCGATCTTGAAAAACGCAGTTATATTCAGCTTGGCGTTTACAGTCATGGACTGTTTTTGAAAAGAAAAAGTAAGTCTGCATTTATCCCACTACAAAAGCTTAAATCAGGCATAGGCTGTGAAAAGTTATGGAAAATGGTCAACCGAGAGTGTGTGTCATTGGAGCAGGTCCGTCGGGCATCACTGCGGCAAAGCACCTGTTGCAAGTGGGAATCACCAATTTTGTAGTGTATGACAAAAATTCAGAGGTTGGAGGCAATTGGATCTATTCACCCAATCCAAGCCATTCAAGTGTATATGACACGTCTCATATCATCAGTTCAAAGAGGCTGTCGCAATACCATGATTTTCCAATGCCAGATGATTATCCCGACTATCCGGGGCATGAGTTACTGAAAAGGTACTTTCAAAGCTATGCTGATCATTTTGAGGTGACACCCTATGTGCAGTTCAACACAGTTGTTGAGAGGGCAGTGATGAATGAGGACACCAGTTGGACAGTCACATTGGACAACGGCAATCAAGAGAGATTTGATTATTTGATAGCTGCCAACGGGCACCATTGGAATCCCAGATATCCCAATTTTCCGGGAGAATTTACAGGAGAGACCATGCATTCGCACTTCTACAGGACAAACCTTCCTTTCAAGGACAAACGGGTTTTGGTTGTTGGTGGCGGAAATTCGGCATGTGACATTGCGGTTGATGTTTGCAGGTTTGCGAAGTTTACTGGATTAAGCTGGAGGAGAGGCTATTATGTGATTCCGAAAATTTTGTTGGGATTGCCTCCTGATGTTTTGAATGCCAAGGCCCGATGGCTTCCCGATTGGCTGCGTGTTCGTCTACTTACGTTGATTTGGAAAATTGTTGTGGGATCGAATGAAAAATATGGACTGCCCAAACCAGACCACAAGTTGACAGAGACGCATCCGATTTTGAACTCAGCCCTATTGGATCGGTTGAGGCATGGAGACATAGCACCTCGTCCCAATATTGAACGATTTGAGGACAACAATGTTGTCTTTGTTGATGGACGGGTAGAAGAGTATGATACAGTAATTTATGGGACAGGCTATAAAATCAGTTTTCCGTTTTTTGATTATCCTGAGCTGGATTTCAGCGAGAAAAACTATGTAGATTTGTATCTGAAGATGTTTCATCCCAAATTTCCGACTTTGGGCATTATTGGATTGGTTCAGCCGCAGGGGTGCATTTGGCCGTTGTCGGATACGCAGGGGCAAATCATGGCAAACTATATTGCGGGCAATTATCGATGGCCGAAGGATATTGAAAAACGGATTGAAAAGGAGGTTCAAAAGACATTGAAAAGATACATCAATACACCGAGACATTCAACCGAGGTTGAATACCATGAATTTCAGAAGCGACTGTTCAAGGAGGTTCCGAAAAATGCACCAAAAGCCTTTGTCAGGCCGCAGTGAAAGCATTTGGTAGTTTCAGCAAGATAATTGTACGCAATTTTTGATTATCCGAACTGTTTTGGAATTTGAGTTCAATAACAGGATATTTCCATATTGTTTTTATTGGAGGGTCAGGGATTGGATATGTTGACGGACAGGCCGATAGAGATAAGAACGGAGACGAAGCCAAAGGAGAGAAAGGAGTTTCCACTTTCAATTGTGCCAATAGACCTTCTTTTACCTCATGAGCAGATAATCGAGGCAGAATTGAGCAGGTTGGTTGAGGATCTCAAGGTCAATGGAATCTTGAAGTATCCAATTGTAGTGTCAGAAGAGACCTTTGTGGTTCTGGATGGACATCATCGCTACAATGCACTTTTGAGGTTGAACTATAAATATGCACCAGTAATTCTATTGGATTACAATGATGATGACCTGATACAGGTGGATACATGGTATCCGCTGATTGAGGAAACCCTTGAAGGGTTTATTTCCAAATTTCCATCCCATCAGGTGATTAGGCAAGGTACTGGTTCCATAAGAGATGTATTGGGAGAGTTGCGGCAACGGTCTTTTACTGCAATAATTGGCAATGACAATGGTTTTGTATGCATAGATGGGGACAGGGAAGAAATTTTTTCTGTTGTACGAAATGAATATCTTGAAACAATCCAGTATGCAGACAATCCGCAAGTTGCGTTTCAGCATGCAGGGGCGGACAGAATTGCAGTGGTGTCATGGGCATATACGAAAGCAGAAATTGTCGAGAAGGCAACAAAAGGTGAGGTTTTCCTTCCAAAGACGACAAGGCATAGTATCAAGTACCGGTACTCTCCAATCAACCTTCCTCTCTCAGAGCTGGAAAATCCTTCAGAAGCTTATTTGTTGAAGGATTGAGAACATTGGAATAGGTTGTTTTGAACAGGAGCACATCGGAATCATTGTCTACATCTATCGAATCTATGTGAAGGATTTCGGATTCAACCTCCTGCTTTGTGAACACTTTGAAACCAAATTTGTGCTGGTGTGCAGGTTTTTTTCCGTTGGCAGTTGCTTGTTTGACGAACTCAAGATGTTTATTTATTCTTGCAGCATTGTATTGGTTGAGCTCTTCCTTTGAGGAAACAATGTTTCGGGCGAGATACGGTTTCAAGTCCAGTAATATTTCAAATCCAATACTGTTTCTTCCTGAGGCCATGGCTGCAAGAGTTGTTGTGCCTGTTCCCAAGAACGGATCCATGATCCAGTCGTTCCTGATTGAATACATTTGGATCAGCCGGTACGGAATTTCGAATGGGAATGCGGCAGATCGTGCCCTCCCGGTTTTTTTCGAGAGTGGTTGGCCAGTGCCCTTGATTTCCCAGATGTCAGAGAACCACGTATTCCGTTCTTCCCAAAAGAAGGCAGATTTTTTTCGCAGTTCTGTATCATCAAATCGTCTGTTTTTTCCTTTTCTGAAAATCAGGATATGTTCATGTTCGAGGGTGACATAGGCATTTGGGGGAAGCATTCCCGAACCAAGGAATTTGTTTGGGGAATTTGTTGGTTTTTTCCAAATTATGGAAGGGAGGCAATGATATCCCATTTCAATGAATTTTTGGATTATACGGGCATGCGACGAATACAACTGAAACACACCATCCAGTTTTCTGGTAGCGTCACCGATATTGATGCAAACAATGGCTTCATCACTGAGAACTCCATCTATGCATTCCCAAACATGATCAAGCTCTTGGTGCATCAGTTCAAATGCTTTTTTACCATCCTGTTTTTCCAAAGCAATCCCAATTTCAGGATTAAGGGAAGAGAACAACTCATCCCACATTTCAATCATTGGATAAGGTGGAGAGGTGACAACCAAATTAATGGGGGGCAGTTCGAGTGAGTTGAATGTCTTGGCATCTGCAAAATGAACAATATGCGAGGTATCCATTGTGGCATGATCACATGGAGTTTGAAGTTTGTAAGGATTTGGTTTATTGCTCTAAGTTCAGATCAGTATTCTGGGTCAGGAAAGTTTTTCTCTCCCGCTTTGATTGGAATAGACAGCCAATTCTCTCGGGGAGGAATTGGGCATGAGTATCTTGAATTGTAGGCGCAGTAAGGGTTATAGGCCATGTTGAAGTCAAGGATGAACTCACCGTTCCCAACCGGTTCAACCTCGACGTATCTGCCTGCACCATATGTTTCCTTTCCCGAGGTTGTATCCTTGAATGGGACAAAATAGTAGTCGGGGTTGTCAACTGACCTATAGACATAAAGTCGTGCCGGTTGTCCATCTATTTCAAAATCGAAATACCCATAGCGGATGTAGTCACGCCATAGCCCATCAGAGGTCTGCATTGTGACAGTTTCCTTCTCAGGAAGGACATGAAGTTTGACCTTCAATCGGTATTTGTCGTCAACAGGATAATATTCCAGCCGGGTAAATGTTTTCCGTTGTTTTTCAGTTAAGGGGCTGTGGTGTGATGATTTGAAAAATCGATCCTTTTCAGTACGATGAAGAGAGATTGATTTTGTGTAATCCATTTAATTTTGGATTGTTTTTATTTAATAAAAAGAGCAGGTTAGCGGAAATGGAATGGTTTTACTTTCTTTTGCTGAAAGACTAAAATAGTTTGAAATTAATTCAACCATGATAATATATTGAGTTGTAGCGGCCCCATTTATTCAAAATATCTTGCTTTATTGTACAAGGGAGATTTTGAGGGGGTAATACAAGAACTGAATAAAATTGATCATGAAGACAGACTTGCTTACTTATTTTTGGTCAAGGAGATCTATGAAGAGTTCAATTGTCTGCAATTTGACGAATTTAAGGTTAAACAGGAGTGTAGTAGATTTCACCTAATGTGTGCCATGATCCGTTGCCTGTATCGAACCAGTACGGATATTCCGGCACTTGAAGCACGCATTGAGGAAGCCAAGTTATTTTATGATGGATTAGAAAACAAAGAAACCTCTCTTTTTTGGTATCTTCATTTGTTGATGACTGAAGGATTTATCCATCATTCAAAAGGCAATTTTGAAATTGCGGAACAGATATACAAAAGCATCTATGCAATTTCGGAAGATGAAGAATTCCATTATCTCACACTTTCCGCAAAAATCTCGCTATTGGAAATCTATTTTGAGAAAGAAAAGAATGAAGAATTCCAAAAAACAAGAGAAGAACTACAGATTTTTTTCACCCAAATTCCCAATTCCTATTTTGAAGGGGTTTACGAATTTGTCTGTGCAGAACAAGAGCATCGAAACGGGAAGTACTACAATGCCCTTAACCTTTTGAAGTCAGCCTACCGAAAGTTTGAGAACATCAAACAGAAAAGCTACGAGGCCCGTGTCTGCACTCGTTTGGGTAAGATCAATCAAGAATTGGGCAACATTGAGGAGGCACAGGAAAACTTTGAAAGGAGTATTGAGCTATTGTCAGGGTTAGAAGGACGTTTTTCTGAAAAGGCAATTCTATATGAATCATTAGCGCATGTACGATCAGTTCTAGGGTATCATGAAGAGGCTTGGCTTCTGTTGGATAAGGCACAAGCATTTCTGGAGGTCTATAATCAACCAGACAAGTTGGCCACCCTTTATTTCAGTTATGTGGAAATCGGTAGCCATGCAAACCATGTAGACATTGTTGAAGAATACGTTGATAAACTTAGAGAGCTTACTGAAAAGACCAAGACGGATCAAATTTTGAATCTCTATAAATTGGCTTTGGTACATAAAATGCGTCAGAATCGAAGGGCCAAGGATCTTGTGGAAAGCCAGAACATTCTTTACGATTTGCTCAAGAAAAGTTTACCGTTTAGACATAGGATCTACACTTACCATTTGCTTTTGGAAATGTTGTTGAAGGAATTTTCGCTGTTCCATATACCAGAAATAGCAAATGAAATCAATGAAACATTTTCTGCATTGATACAGCAATCGGAGAAATTCCCTTCGAAATGGTTGAATCTTCAAATTTTGTTGCTCAGGGCACGTTTTGCAGTCACAATGAACAAGGTTTCAGAGGCCGAAGGATTGATTCGGCTAGCAGAAGATTTGGCAAATGAGTGGAATATTCCCCTATGGATAAAGTACGTCAATTCAGAGAAGAAAAAGCTCATACAGAAGGCCAAAGCCTTTGAGCTGTTTTCCAAATCATTTGAAAGAACGGATCTGGGAATACAGGTCACGCATTCAGAGCTGTTGGAGTATATTGACAGGGTCAAAGATATATTGAGATCTATGGAATTGAGATGACAGTAGCTGAGGGTTTAATTACAGAGAAGATAAAAACCATTCAATGGAAATTCCAGTCTTGGTTGATGAAAATGGTGGGATTGCAGTCGGAGACCACGCTATCACATTACACAATGTCGGGTCATATGGAACACCTGAAAGAGGAGGGGGATTGAGACTTTCACCTTATGAAGTGCTGCATCTGAAAGAACGGCAAAAAATTGCACCAATGGACAAAACAAAAAGAGTATTGTCCGAAATTGAGCTTTATCAATTGTATTCAAAAACGGATCCTGAATTTTCGGATAGGTATCTGGTATACAAGGATCTAAGAAATCGAGGGCATGTCATCAACCAAGGCCCTGGCTCAACATTTTTCTTTCGTCTTTATGACAAAGGAGTGAAAATCAACAAGGGAACTGCCAGATATTATGTTCGTCCATTGAGAGAAGGAGATTCGATCCAGATCAAAGATTTGGAACATCTGTTAAAGGCAGCCGAGCAAAGCGGAAAAAAATTGGTCATTGGCTTGGTGGATGCTTTGGGAGACGTATCCTACCTCGCAGTAAAAGAGTTTGTAGTCAAGCCAAACAAAGTTAACCATGGATTTGACACATTCGATGACTGGGATTGGAAAAGTAAAATACGAGAAATGCAGAAAGAGGCAGATTCAACAACGAAAAAGTGATGCTATTTAGAATAGACCTCAGTCCTTCGGCCATGGATGACTTGCCGAATTTTTCCCTCTTCAGCGTGTTTGCGAAGAATTTCTCGGGCAAGGCTTACTTTAATGCCATGTTTGTTGGCAAATGATTCAGGGGTTATGGGTTTGAGGTTTTTCAGTTCTTTCTGAATCTCCTGCATTGTTTCTTCATCAATTGACATTGTTCGGACTACCGGGTTGTATTCAACTACCTTACCCCATCGCTTCTTTTTCTTGACTGTTTTGCGTTCTGCGGACATGTTTCTCAATTCTTTATTGGAAGCCACAATTAAAAACAAGTCGATTGAAAACAGCGCAAACTGTTAGCCAATCAACATATCAGTATCCATAAACAATATATCGCATACGAGTTCCTGCCTTGATGGGAACGATTTTGGAATTATACGAGGTAGAAAGTATTTCCATGGCTGCCTCTGCGTAGCTCTTTTTGTGCAGAAGAACTGAAGGATAAGGAATTTGAAGATCCATGGCTTCAACCAGATACATTTGTGTAAACTCGAACCCATGTGTCCCTCCGAAAAGCTCCAAGTCAGATCCTTTGAACCCCTTCATTTTCTTCGAAGTCCGGCCAGGTTGATCAGAAGGATAGAATGGGGGATATGTTATTGAAATGTCTATTGAGGAGAGAATTTCCTCAGGTATCACACCTTTGATCAATCCGCCGCTGCTCTTGTAAAGCTTTACATTCGCTTCGTTGTTCATTATGTTCTGTTTTGCGGATTCAAATGACAAATCATCAAGTTCTGTTGCCAATACCTTTTGGAATCCATGGTGGGTCGCCAACAGTGCCAAAATCGCACTTGATCCAGTGCCAATGTCGACCACAGTTTTTGCTTGCGGAAATGTTTCGCGTAGGAATTTAACATATGTATTCCTTAGGCAAATAGCAGGAACCAAATAACCATTAGGGAGATTGATGACAAACCCTGTGAGACCGAACAAGATTGCCCGGTTATATTCCCTTAAGGCACACGGATTGCCAAGATCAATTTTTCCGTTTTGGATAAATTGAGAAAGTTCAGGCCAGATTGCTGACGCATCTGCAATGGTAATGCAACCGATGGAACTGTCAAGCTCTACCATCCAATATGGGAACCTTTGTTATTTCGTTTATTTTGTTTGCGGAATGATCAGAATATTTCCACATTCAAATGTTTAAAAGGATTAAAAGAAGAGATCCCATAATGAAAGGCTTCAAGCAAAAGGTTGTTGATTGGCTTGAAAAAGAAAAGCTTGATTTTGAAGAAGCCTATATTCCTAGAGGGTATAAACGTGTTGGCAACCTTATAGTACTCCGAAACTCTGCAACCATCCCAAATTATGTTGGAGAAGCAGTTCTTTCCATTTTTCCATGGTGCAAAGGAGTTTTCCAACAGGACACCACTATTGGAGAAAATCGAAGGCCACAGCTAAAGCATATTGCAGGAGATGCAAACACGGAAACAATCCATAAGGAAAACGGTGTGTTATATGCGTTGGATGTCGCAAAAGTAACATTCTCAGGAGGAAATTCGGAATTACGGAGAAGGTTGGTCAAAATCGTAAAAAATGGAGAAAATCTTCTGGATATGTTTGCTGCGGTCGGTAACCTTTCCCTGCAACCCATTGTCCATCGGAATATTGATTTTATTCTCTATGAGAAAGATCCCGTGACTTATTCCTACTTGGTGAAAACTTTGGAATTAAACAATTTGAGCACCACGTCTGCTTTTAATGAAGATTGTAGAAACACAGAACTAGAAAATTGGGCAGACAGAATTTTTATGGGATACCATGAAGTTGACGAAAGTCACCTTGATACCGCTTTCCGAGCCTTGAAATCACATGGGTTTATCCATCTTCATCCTTTGGGGAATATTGACCGGATATCAGAGGTTGTTCAAACCTACACGTCAATGTTGGGAAACAGCAATAAAATTCAGGCGAATTGGCAAAAAGTAAAAAAATATGCCCCCAGCATCTATCATTTCGAAATTGTATTGGAAGTCCATAAATAGAACAATTGGAAACAGTTCTACTTTCTATATTTTCGGATCATAGGAGAAACAACAAGCAAGGAGAGAAGTGCCATAGCAAATGTAATTCCAGGACTATCATCAGCAGTTGTATCTTCAGAATGAGCTGAAACATTTCCAAATACTACATGTATCCATTCATACCATGTAACAGATATGTAATGTCCACTTGGTGTCCATCCATTGACTGTTTCGTCAGGATCCCAATAGGCCAAATTTAGTTTAAAGGCATGGTTGTCCTCAAATTGAGTGTCGTTTGGATCATTTGTCACCAAAGGACGCATGAATTCGAAGAAATATTTTGCATGATCTGTGTCATTGCTGTGATTCCATGCTCCATAGAGTGAATTTTCCTTTGCATCATCATAGCGATTGGCTGGACTAGTAGCCCATTCATCGTCCAAACCATGACCACCCTTGCCAGACGTCGCATTTGGAGTGTGCAGGAACCCAGCACTTTTTTCAAGCTCCCAATGCCAAATATCTACTTTTCCTGTAGAAACTCCACCTTCTTGTCCCATATGCGGTCCTGCATCTTCATCAATAGCCCATTCAACCGCAACAGAAGGAGAAAGCTTGTGAGAGGAAAGGTTGACATTGTAATTGTCCTCAACAATGTAGAGGAATGCCAGATGGGTTTCATTGTAGGCAATCTTCACTTCAGCCTGACGGGTGTCAGTTCCACCAAGCTTCGTCAAAGTAACTACTGTTTTTGGGATATTTTCCCAATCAGCTTCATCACCATCTATGGTAATGCTCCCCAAGTTGGTTTTTGTTGCGTTAATAGTTAATTCTGTTGCAGATTCTTCCTCATCGCCATGGACCATTCCAGTTTGGAAAAAGAACAGGCTGTTGGCGCTCAAGAAGAGAACAGCATTCCTATTAGCAATAGAGATTTTTTCATTGATATCACCTCTTCATTTGGGAAAACTCCCAAATATAAGTAAAAACTATCTTTTTGAAAGTTATAGGCATTGCGATTGTTTGCACAGAATTTATATAATCATTTTTGTAAATATTCAAAAAATCATACATTTTTTGTTTTATTATTTAGAATATAATAAATTGTCGGCATTTGTTGACGCAAGCAGTAGCGAAAAAAAATTTTATGTTATGTCCATTTCATCAAAAGTATGGCTCTTTCTTCGTCCAATCGGATACAATTCCAATGGTTATTGTCTAGGAAC
>JALUTL010000158.1:10453-13832 GCA_027016475.1 Candidatus Heimdallarchaeota archaeon | reverse complement strand
GTTCCCACATTCAAAAGTGCTGAAAGGCTTTCTTCCAAACGATTGATGGCCTTTGTTGTTTCATTTAATTGCCAATAAACAGTGGCAATGTTATTTACAATCCATAATGAGTTTTCCCCTTCATTCTGTTCCTGCAACAACTTGGATGCTTTATTATAATAGGCTAAGGCGTCATAGAAAAATCCCTGTAAGTGATAAATGGATCCTAAGTTCGAAACAACTCTGATTTTGTTCCTATTGTCCCCACTAGATAATTCCAAAACCGACATTAAAATTTTTTTTGCTTCTTCATACTCTCCAATTAACATTAATGTTACCCCTAGGCTGTTCATAACACTTAGTTTCATTATATCCTGCTTCTGAGAACCCAATCTGTCAAGAACATTCCTGTATCTTTTCACTGCTTCTTTGTAGTTTCCTAACCTAGTTTCGATAAATGCCAATTGACGTTCTGTATCTGCAAAATATTGCATATAAAGATCCTTTTCTTCTTTTTTTGGCGTGTAGGCATCCAACTCCTCCAAAATTGATTGGCAATAGCTTTTGGCTGAGGCATAGTCTTGGTTATGCGAATAGATGTACGCGATAAAATTCTTGATTTGGAAGAAAGGAAATTCAATAAAATCATGTCCAATTGCTTGTTCCATCTTTTGGAAATATTTTAGTGCATTTACCATGTTTCTTCTCTTCAGTTCTAAGTGGGCTTTCAAATATAGAACAATGAGTTCTGTAATTCTTTTTTCCTGTTGTGATTTCATGTCATAAGTAGTGTTTTCTAAAATAACGGCAAGCTCATTCAGCTTATCTTCATCAATATTATTGTTTTTGATAAAATCAGCCCATAGCTTGAAAATAAGTGATGAAAATTCCTTTTCCCCTGTCTTTTCTTCCGTTATCGCAGATTTTGTACGCAATCCATAAATTTTCATCAAGGCATTTTCAAGCGATTGCTTGTCCATCAATGACTGTTTCTTTAGAAAATCTAGTAGGCTTGGTTTCATGGAACAAGAACTGTATCTATGGTGCAGTTGGCATAGGTGTTTCTTCATCACAGAATATATGCACTCGAGGATCGTATTGATCTGGTTGAATGGGTTGGCATCCTCCCAATTCTGGATCAATCACCCAATAAACGCTCCCCATTGCGAATTTGATGGAGATTATGGCTAATGCCATGAGTAGTGGCATGAGTGCAATCAGTAGTCTCTTTGTCAAATATTTGTTTAACGCCATGTGTTCTCCTTTATGTCGTGCCATATAAATTTTTCCGTTTCATGTTTTCTCTTCTGCTCATTTAGGTGTCGGAAAATGGTGGTCTTGGGTTTGTTTAGTTTCTCATTTCATTTTGTGGTTTTTTGAAGTTGTGGGGGGTCGTTTGAACTTGTCCATTGGTGTGTCGAAATGTTTCAAAAAATACCAAACTATTGCCAATCATCTGTTTAACAGATGTGGCACATATGGAAGAGGAATGCGGATTCCCACACACATCCCCTGCGACCACGAGTTTAAAGGCAGGGTCAGGAATCATGGCCGTTTCTCTGACAAAAATGAGCCAAAGGTCTATGTTCTCTTTTTTCATAATTTGGGGAAGAAACTCATGCTTTTCTTTTGCAATTATGAGTTGCAACTCATGTTGGACAGTCATCTGCATGCCATTGAAGCCTTGGTTCAAATACATTTCCCATCACACAGAAAATAAAGAGAATGAAGAATAGGCTGATTTGTGCCAATCATCTTTCACTGAGGAATTTTATACCTGTCATTTCCTCTGAAATTTCCCAAAGCCTTCTGGCATCCTCTTCATTATAGGATCTTTTGCTTGATTTGATTCTTCGGGGCCATCCCCTTGCTCCTCCCAATTTGGAAGGTCCGATGTAATCACCCGGGTTAACATCAGATTCGGTCATGGCATAGAGCATGGGCAATGTGCCCTTCCATACTGGCATTGCAAGCTTGTCCGTTATCCTGTACAGTCTGGCGAAGAATGACGTTCCCCCAATTGAAGGTCCTGATTGCTGAAGATTTGTATTGGTGTATCCTGGATGGACTGCAACACTTAAGACATCATTTCCTGCTCTTCGCGCAAGCTCATAGGCGAAGAGGAGATTGGCAAGCTTTGATTGGGCATACGCACCTGTTCTGCTGTATGATCTTTCGCTGTTGATGTTCTCAAAATTGATTTTTCCACGTGTATGCGCTATGCTTGATTGCGTCACGACGCGAGATCTAGGTGTGTTTTTCAAAATGTCATACAGTCTGTATGTAAGGTAGAAATGCCCCAAATGATTTACCGCAAATTGGATTTCGTATCCCTGTACGGAATTCATTCTAGGTGGTTGCATGATTCCTGCATTGTTCATCAGTACATCCAGTCGACCATACGATTGTAAAAATTGGTCTGTAAATTCATCAACTGACTTTAAATCGGAAAGATCCAATTTCTTTACTGCAAGCTTGGCGTGGGGAACCTTCTCCTTGATTTCGTTCATGGACTGCCTGCCTTTTTCCTCATTCCTGCAAGCCATGACTACTTCAGCGTTCTTTTTGGCCAATCGGAATGTCGCTTCCTTTCCAAGGCCAGAATTTGCACCAGTGATGATGAACACTTTTCCTGATTGATCAGGCATGTCTTCTGATGTCCATTTGTTTTTCCTGAGAGGGTGGTTTGCCACACTCATGAACAACAATCAATAGTTGTTTATAATAAGGGTTTCCACATAGTTGCAACATTTGTAAGTTGTATGTTCGTTTGAAAAAATTGCCCCAATCACCTATCTGTAATCTGTTTCTGTTGTTGGGCAATTTTATGTCCCCTCCTCATTTTGTGCCCTCGCAGAAGCCAAATTTTGCAACTTCATGTCTTCCCAAGTAAATTAGTTTTTGCTTGGTATTTATTAGGATTCCATATATATATTTCAATGTCCACAGCATTTTGATATGGATGATGCCATTGTGTTGTTGGCTGTCAACTTGCTGATTGCTTTGGGTTTTCTGCTAAGCTTTTTCTATTTCCTGTATTATTACATCAAAACATGGATTTGGGATTATCTACTTATTTTGTCAATGCTTGGTCTGACGCTTATTAACATTGGATTGGTCATCATAAGTTTTAACTCAGTTCTTGCATTGAAAATATTCTACACAAATTCCTTGTTGATTGGCTTTTTGCTTTTCTTATTTAGCAACAGATTAAGGCCTTCAAACTTGATGGTTGTGGTCTTTTCCATGTTTTTTGTACTGTGCGAGTTTGTTGTAGTTTTCTCATCTCCTTCTGAAAATGTTTATGGGGTTCATTTTTTTGGATACCCTTTACCGAAGAATTTTTTGGCGTTCTCCCCATTAAACATTTCTTTCCACATTTTTGGAATTTTGCTATTTT
>JALUTL010000158.1:0-10443 GCA_027016475.1 Candidatus Heimdallarchaeota archaeon | reverse complement strand
CCTTTCTTGGTATCAATCTTTCGCTTTTGTGTGTTTGCCCGTTTTCTATTCGTGCTTAACAGGATGGAGCTCATTTACCCAACACCAAGAATTTTGGTTGCGAAAAGAATTTGGTTTTTCATGATTGTTGTTTCCATTATCCAAGAACTGCTATTTGTGTTCAACGGGAATGCCCTATGGAATTATGTCCTTTTGGTGTTTCCACTCTCGATTTTTCTTCTGGTCGTCAAATATCCCGAAGGTGTATTATTGACGAAGAGCCAGTTCATGAAATCATACATTCAAATAAAGAATATTGTGGGTTCATACAACAAAAACCGAGGGAAGGATCATTCAGGATTGTTATTGGATAAACAAGGCCTCGAAGATTATCTGCTAAAAATTCAACAAATCCTGTATCAACAACGGTATCCATTCGAATGATTCAGGTTTTTTATCAGCAAAAAAAATATACTTGAAGTAACATTCTTCCTTTATGGGTATCTTGTTTACCTCCTTCATGGTGTCGCATGGACTCAATGTTGTTGCTTCCGTTATCATGATAGTGGCCTCACTTCTAATTTATCGACGGACTGGCATCAGGCTAGTGCTGCAGATGACGCTCCTCTTCGTTCTTTGGGGCGTCACAAACTCATTGCTGATGTTTCCAAACTTTCTGAGCAACGCGGAAATTGAGACCATCGCCCTGCTGAACATTATTGGATCCGCTTTTGCTCCTAGCTTGTTTCTGCTTTTTGCTGACAGGTTTGAAGGTGAGGTATCCCCTGTCAAAACATCTGTTGCAACAACTGTGGTTGCACTGGCATTTTTTTTGGCGATTGTTTCCTCAGCCATCGGAGATGTCTCAATTGCGGCAGAAATTGTAATTTTGGAGGAAGAGGGGTTGAAAACGATGAGGTGGGCTGAAATCCCGTCCCTGTTCCTGTTCCCTGCCATACTTTTGACTGGATATTGGGTACAGAAGGAATTGAACTTGGCAGAGAGACATTCCATCGACCCGAAACAGGTCACTCAATTGCGGCGCATGAAGGTGGGCAATATTTTGACATTCTTTGTTGGACCGCTGTTTGGTGTGCTGGGTGTTGTTCTGGTTTCTTCAGGAGAACTTGTGCTGGGTACTTGGGCATCCGAAATCATCGGTTACCTGATTGTGTCCTTTGGTGTTATCATTTTTGGTGCGACTTATTTGGCAAGCAATGAGGCCGCTTTTCTCAAGCCTCAAAGGCTTGAAACTTTGTTGGTGGTTCATGAAACAGGTGTTCCTGTTCTTAGGTACGATTTTAGACCCACGGAAATTGAAACTGATGTGGCCTTGGTAAGTGGTGCAATTACTGCAATAACCGCGATTATGGGTGAGGCTTTCGGTGTTTCTTCATCCATCCGTTCTATCCATTTCGAGGACAAGGAGCTAGTTCTTGACTTTTCGGAGAATGTAGCATTCATCCTTATCACCGACAGGTCTTCAACCTTTTTGGAGGAGGCTCTTGCCCGATTTGCACAAACCTTCAAGGAGAAATTTGCACCGGCCCTGCAATTGGGCGGTGGAGAAATTCCAGACAAAGAAATGTTCATTCCTTCAATTCGTAAGGCGTTTGGACTTTCGCATTAAGTGCCATCTCGTTGAATATATGTCTCGCTATTCGAATCTTTATATTAGTGGTTTTAAGCAATAATACGCAATTGATAATCATAGATATCAAGTAATTCTATCATTCTTGATGTTAATGAGATTGCATTTTGATCTGTTTCGGCCACATCTATATGCTTCAAGACTCATTCAGGAGCCAGGCCTATCCAAACATTCCTTTGTCTAGGTCCATCAAACTCGCAGAAGAAGATTCTTTCCCATGTGCCGAGCTGAATTTGGCCATCCTTGACCAAAACCTGCTGCGAATTTCCCACAAGAACAGCTTTGATGTGAGCTGCAGAATTCCCTTCTGCATGCTTGAAGTAGGGTTCATTCCATGGAGCCAGCTTGTCCAGCAATTTTTCCAAGTCATGAAGTACATTGGGATCTGCTCCTTCATTGACACAAATTGCGGCTGTTGTGTGGGGAGTGTATAGGGTTGCAGTTCCGGAAAAACCTGGTGAAATTGCTTTCTGAACTTTTTTGGTTATGTCGATGAATTGTGTGTGTTTGACTGATTTGATCATGATCTCTTTCATTATTTTATTCGTCTTCTGTCTCTTCAAAAACTTCTCCGATTATTTCGTTTCTAAGCTCATCGACCAGATCGAAAGATCGAGAAAGAATTGTGTTGCTCAAATTTCTCAGATGCTTTTTGGTTTCGGCAGTTACCACCCTAGAAACCTTTTCACCCAAAATCAGCTTTTGAACGGCAGACATCCCTTTTTTGTAGTGTTCCAGCACCAGTTCCTTTATCCTACCAGCAGTTTCTTCCTGAATCGACGTAATTATTTCTTTCAGTTTCTCTTCAACAATGTAGTCTTCAAGCGCTTCCTTGATCTCTTCATCTATCTCATCCATAACTTCATCAAATATGGTTTTTGCAGTCCCTTCTAGACTTTCCATGATCTCCATCCACCCTATCGCCTCTTATAATTTTTGAACCACATGTGGCAAAATGCGATTAAATCAGGAACTTCCATTTTCGTACTTATTTTTTTTTGGTAGTTTCCTCACCCTGTCGTTCAATATAGCGAAAATCTCAAACAGTTGCTGTACTTCCTTTCTGTTCCTTTTCTTGATGGCATTATAGTTTCTTTGGTCATACATTGTCCATACCTCTGTTCCACTTGGCTTCTTTGTTGTTGATACTCCCATCAATTTGCATGCAGCAGAGTGTCCCAAAACAGAAGGATATGAAAATCGTCTCAATGAACTGAGGGCGATTCCCAAATCATAGACAATCATATTCTTGAACCTTTCAAACACCTCTCCACAAGTTGCAATCCCCATCATGTCCCACTTTACCTGAAGAGCCATAATATCTGACGTTATTATCCCCAACCCGATGATTGCCTTGTTCTTATTGTCAAGGTTCTCATGCACAAACATCACATCATAAATCTGTTGGAGGAGTGTTTTTTCATCTGGGAAGTCCCAAATCCATAACTCATGATCTATGTATTCTGTGTCAGCTTCAATTTTTCCAGTATGACGGAAGAGCCGGAATGTGCCACCCAAAATCAAGTGGGTCGGTTTCATGGGTGAAAACACCAAATGCTTTGGATTCTCTATTCTGTCTTCTTTGGGGACATAGAATTCAAGGTCAAAAATTATCATGTCTGAATCTGCATCGACAGGACAATACATTTAATTTTCTTTGTTTGTTGCCATTATTGTCTTTTTTTTAGAATTCTACAGCAAGACATACTAAACCTCATTCTTTACCAAGGTGTGTTTCTTTCTTCATTTCTGACGACATACTTCATCATGCTTGTCGCTGAATTCGGAGACAAGACCCAATTGGTTGCGCTTTCATTGATGACAAAAACAAAGAGGCCGTTTCAGGTTGCGAGTGGTGCAACAATTGGAATTTTGATTACCACAATTATTGGCATCGCTGTTGCCTTGCTTCTTGCAGAACTCATACCAACGGACATAATTTCTGTGGTTTCCGGCATCATTTTCCTTGTTCTTGGTCTCTTGGCACTTAGAGAGGCACGGGGGAAGGAGGAGACAGAAGAAGGCAGTGATGATGACGTTCCTATCAAAAATCCATTTTTCTCAGCAGTGGGATTGGTAGCTTTGGCCGAACTTGGGGACAAGAGCCAACTGTTCGTGGTGGCTCAGACATTGGCAGGTGATTCAATCGGAGTCTTTTTCGGAGCAGTTCTTGGAATGGCAACTATTTTGTTTGCAACCGCAATAGTTGGGGAAACATTAATGAAAAAACTACCAGATTCTTATCTGGATTACGGTGCTGCTGGTCTGTTCATTTTGGCTGGTCTCCTTATTCTTTTCTTCTGAGTATCTGTCTACAGGATGCTGTCTCTCTCAATACCTTTAATAGGATTCAATTCTTACCTAAGATACCCTTGGTGGAAATCATGAAGCTTGGACTGGCAGCACAATTTGTGATAGGCAGCACTGTTTTTTCCGAAACGAAATCCTTCCTTGAAAAATTGGGGTTGCAGAAGAAAGAGGAAGGAATTTCGCCTTCCAACGAACAGTTTGCGCTGTATACTGACGGAAGGGCGAACATACTGTTGAATGAAACCAACCACTACGACTATTCCGGAATCATATATTTCACACCTGATTTAGAAAGCGTTGTGGAGAAGCTGGAAGAAGCGGGCATATCCGTCACAATTCAGAAAGGGGAAGGAACCATTCGCTCTGCGTTCTTCCTAACCAAAGATCGTATCCCCGTCAACATTGTACAGGCGAAAATGAAACAGGATACTAATCCCTTTGGTCAAAGCCTCGTAGATATTGGTGCATTCGGAGAATATTCAATCCAAGTTGGTGATTTGGATGAATCCATCGGCTATTGGAACAAATTGGGCTTTGACACGCTCTTTCGTGACGACAAATGGAACTTTGCCATTCTTTCGGACGGGTTGATTGTGTTGGGCCTCCACTCTCATGACATGGGGGGTGTTAAGACTGCATTGACCTATTTTAATCCCAACATGGCGAGCACAGTTGACAAGCTGAAGGCCAAGGGAATCACGTTTGCCTCATTGGAGGAGTATGAAGTGGATGGAAAACCAGCTGTTGACCTGACAACGATTGCCCCTGGGGGACAAGTGTTTTTCCTTTTCACGGGCGATGTCACAGGTATGCCAAAAACCTAGATTCCTGCTGCAATGTTTCCTTGCAATTATGAAACTTTTACCGGCATCCGTCAAATCTTCAACCCGGTTGATTTTCTTGGAAACCATATATGAGACTTTTAGAGCATTTTTACTCAGATTGATTGTGTAATGCAGTATTTCAGGAAGAAAGAGTGTGAATACCATGAAGGCGTGGTTCTCCATCCTCGAATCCCTGACCCCTTCAGAATATACACGCAAATAGGTGGAAATCACAAGATATTCTCTGTTCGACACTCGGATTGGTACGATTGACGCCGATTCTGAAAATGATTGATTCAATCCCTTGACAACTAACAAACCTATCCCAAGATCATTAATTTTTTCAGTCTGTATCTGTGCAGACTTTTGAAATGGCTCGGACAAATAAAGCAATTTTGGTTCATAATCATCTGCAATCCACACGCCATATCCAATTTTTCCGATCGCAATAAGGAAGTCAATGTCAAAAAATCCAAGAAGAATATCGGATCCTACAGATAGGTGGTATATTATAAGGAGATTAAAAAGAATAGCCGCAACCAAGAATCCGTAGCCAAACAGGAAGAGGAGTGAATAATTGGACAACATGCATGAGACCGCAAAAGGGACTGACGTGAATATGAACATTAGTGATGCAAATAGCAGTGTGATTTTCGTATAATTGGTCATATTTGGTACTGACCTTAAGTGAAGGGTGTTTGAAACGATGAAAAGAAAAATGCCTGCTGTGGTTGCCAACATCATAACATGTCATTGGATCGAATAATTCAATAGAGGAAAATCATGTACAACCCTTATGTCCTAGAAATAGAGCAACCTATGTGTCTCCGCCAAAATAAGAAATCACACAGTTGCAGCAACTTCCCAACCAGTTTCATGAAAGTTGGCAATGTCAATCAACCAGAATTGATTTTCTTCCAATCCTGTAAAGGCAACCCAAATATAGATTGTAAAAAAGAGAACGACAAAGAGCCATAGTAAAACCAAATCGGGAAGTGTTTCCTTTTTCAGTCTCCTGTTTCCCAAAAAAGTGGCAAAGGCAAATATGTTGAATATCCAAACCACCAAGGACGGAATCAGTAAGGAAATGTTTTGCACATTTACTCAAAATGTGTATGGCTTAATTCTATTTAAACTCATGAAGGTGTAAGATAAAACGATTCAAGGCAATAGGATGGAATAAACCAACAGTTCTTCCATAAGTTTGTCACCAATTTCGCAGAACTCTTCGTCAAGATCTGATTGTATAGTTTTGGTTTTTAACTGATTGATGATTGATATTTCTGTACTGAAATGAGTCCAATAAATCAATATGGAATACTAGGGTGAAAATCTGGAATCCGCTGTTTTTTCTTTTTTGCAACAGTTTTGGAAGAATAAATGCATAATATTTTTGGGATGCATGATGGTTTTGGTTAAATGGCAAAATTGAAGGAGCCCCTTGAACATCCGCATCCAGCAGCAATTGAATTCCTACTCCGAATGCCAAAATGTCTGCTTCCGTAATTGATGAGGTCGGTATCAGGGTTCTTGGATGACATATGGATGGCGAATCCCTGAAAAGGTATGCCATCGTCGGAAACTTTGATGCCATAGCAGAAGAAAGGAAAGAGTTGTGGAATGAAGCGATCCCCTAACAGGGGGAATTTCAGATGTTCTTAAGGAGAAAGTCAATGCAATTTCTCCCAAACGGATTGCGATAAACTACTCAGTTGATGATGTTGCAAGCGATGGGTTGACTCACGGAATGTTCATGAAACTTTCAACCATCCTGAAGGATCATTCATCCAAATTCACTTCAGCGGCATCCATAGTCCAGAAGGTGAGGGCAAAGAAAACAGAAACTGAAATTCAATTGATCACGGAAGCCGCAGAGCTGACTGAAACCATCGACAGGGAAATCACGGACATCCTTCGGCCAGGAATGAGCGAAATTGAGATCCAAAAATTGTTCCACAAAAAAAGGATGAATACGATGTTGTTGAAGCCTGGCAGCGTGATTCATGTCCAGCAATTGATGCCGATCCCGACAAGGAAATGGGGCATGTCGAACCTTCAACCTGAAAACTAGGAAAGGACATACGCTCCACAATGATTTCGGAATAAAGCTAAACGGATACTGTTCAGATATCCAAAGGATGTGGTTTTTTGGAAACGCCAAACGGTTGCCCGAAGAGCTTCGACATGCCTTTGACACAGTCCATGGAGCAATTTCCAAGGCAGCCGAATTTATACGTCCAAGAGCCAGAGGACATGAGGTGGATGCTGTTGCAAGAAACTATATACAAGAGAGAGGTTATGAAGAGTACAAGCATGCTTTAGGCCATCAGGTTGGCACGCATGCACATGACGGAGGAACGATACTTGGCCCACTGTGGGAAAGGTATGGCGATACGCCCCAAGGAATCGTGGAAGAAGGAAACGTTTTCACTTTGGAACTCTATGTTAGAACGAAGAATTACGGAATGGTCTCTCTGGAGGAGATGATTGTCATAACTGACGATGGATGCCAATTTTTGGTTCCCAGACAGGAAGATTGGATTTTTCTGGATTTATAACCCTATTCAGATTTTGCCTCTTCCTTTTTTTTGCCGCCGAAGGAAGGAAGGGAGATGAGGGCTCCAGATTCATTTGCGACTAATACCAACAGAACAATTCCGACCAACACCAACAGCCATGGTACAACAACAACCACAAACAATTCGGCAACAGCAATAAATAGCCATATCAAGGTCCATAGTACTCCGAGAGATGTCTTTAGCCATGGGAAACGTTTAGACACTGCTTCTTCAGCTCTTTTAGTCAATTTAGCATTGAATTTTTCTTTTTTTTCTGGTTCCATGTTTTCCTACAGACAATTACTGATAAAAATATTTCGATACATTGAAACGATAGTAGGAGATTAGTTTTTTTCCTCAAAGAACTTTTCAGAAGATTTATTGAGCCGTTTGTCAATTTCTTTCAAATAAGCCATCAGTTGTTCTTTGGTCAAAGTAGATTGGACACTTTCAATATATCGGTTGAGGTTTTCCATTTGGTCAGCAGTCTGTTTTACGTCTTTGTAGAGCCACATTGCCTCGGCCTTCTTTAAGAGAATACGTTCAGGCTCTCTCAAAAGAACCCAATAAACAAATAATGCAAACATAAGGTAGAGGAGAAAATGAATTGATGGCGTGACGTAGAAGAAAAATATGTTATAAAGAGCTGCCATGAACCCGATTACAATCCAACCTGTTTTTGCCTTTCTGATGGCAGTCGAAAATCTCAAGCTTGTCACGAAAAGAATCGATGAAACGAAAACAGCAATGACAGCCATCCTGAATAGGATAAGAAGCAGAGGAAATTGGATTGAATACACGACCACATTGAAAAGTACCAATGATAGGTTGGGATCCCCTAGAAGTTTCGATTTAGGTAATTCCAAAAACGGGTTCCCATTGGGATGGAAGAAAAAGGGGGCAATGGTCAACAGTATTCCAAAACTTAGCAGTGGCAAAGATATTATCGGCCGCTTTTCAAAATTCTCAAGCGCAACAAGCAAATAAAAGCAATACTCCAACGCAAACAGCGACATCAAAATCTCACTTTTTAGCCAGAGTTCAAAAGAAATCAAGAATATCACTGTTGTGAAAATCAATACAAATGTACCACATACAGCAAAAAAATAGCCTTGCAAACCTGTTTGAAAATACATTTCCAAAAAACGAACCAAAATGATAATCAGAATGATGATCAGAATTGAACCCAACACGATATCTACCCACACTGCACTAGACCAATAATTTTTACCTAATAAACGTTTTTTTCCCAGATGGGCAACAATGGGGTATAACGTCGGAAAAGTATTGCTATTGCATTCATAAATACATAATTTTATTTATCGTCGGCGTGTTGTAATAAACTGATCACCTGTCCAGTGATCGCACCAATCTGCATGGAAATAACCCTTGCATTAGCTTCAAGGTTAGAACTGTCAAGAAGAAGCTGATCCAGACGTTTCAATTGCTCTATGAATGTTTCCTTATGAGGTAATCTTTCAACAAGTCCCATAACCCATTTCTTCCAATTTTCAACAGCAGAAGATTTGGAATGGACTCGAAGCACATCCAACGCAAGGACATTTGTGGTACCTTCCCAAATTGAGAACACCTGCGCATCCCTCAACAATCGTGGAATTCCAGTGTCCTCCAAATAACCCGCACCACCCATTGCCTCAACCATTTCACTGATCATCATCATTCCTTTCTTGGCAGTATAGAGCTTTGCTACAGGTGTCAGCAGTCGGAGTAGTGAGCGTTCCTCATTTGTCGCCGTCCCTGCTTCCTCTCTTCCCAACAGTTTCACGACTGCAAAGGCAAGATGAAAGCATTCTTCAAGCGTGTTATAGGCCTCTTCCAACGTTCTCCGGTGGAGAGGATGATCAATCAACCTTTTTCCAAATGCTGTTCTTCGCACAGCATAGTCAGAGGCAATGGCATACGCGCGGCGCATGTATGACACGGTGGAAATTGCGTTGTAAATTCTTGTAATGTTCAGAAGGATCGCAATCTGTTTGACACCTTTCCCACGTTCTCCAATCATGAATGCAGGGACACCATGCAGAGTCAATTCAGCAGTAGGCAGTGCCTTGGTACCCAATTTGTCCTTGAGCTTGTGGATCTTCAATCTGTTGGGCATTCCGCTTTCATTGTAAATTTCCAGAACAAACAGGCTTAATGCATCATCAACATGGATTTCTCCATTTCTCTCTTCCGCTACCTTTGCCAAGGTCATGGCCGTTTGGGCCGTTATGGCAGAAGTAAACCATTTTGGACCATACAAGTACCATTGTCCATCAACCTGAATGGCAATTGTTTCACTGTTCCTCACATCTGATCCACCTGTCCGCTCTGTCATCCATTGTCCCGAAGTGTAAAAGTTTTCCGGATTGCGGGAAACGTACCTCGTGAAATACTTCTCCTTCAACTCCTGTGTGCCTAAAAGCTCAAGAACTTTGGCTGCTCCATCCGTCATTGCCAATGGGCAGGTGTAGATTGCTGACGAAGGCGTGAACATATAAAGCTTGGCAAACTGATATATCCGTGAAAACTCCTTGTACTTCCGCTCATAGCCAATAGCAACAAGTCCCTCCTCAGCAGAAATTTTATCCAGCCTTTTCCAAGCATCAGATGTCTTGACATGGTCAATTCTCCTCCCCCATGGGTCAAAATGAACCATGGCCGGCGGATTGTTTTCCGCTTCTTCTGCCAAGGTCAGCCATTCTTTGACAGCTTTTTCTCCTGTCCTCTCCAAGTCTTTCTCTATTTCATTCAGCATATCAGAAGGCAGTGTTTTCTTGAGGTATGAACAAAGCAGTACATCGTCCAGATATTGATTGCCCAATTGAGGAGGATCTTGATAAAATTCTCCATCAGTTCGCTTTTCGGCAAATTCTCTCAGTTTCACATAATCAGTTACATTTCAAGATTTAAGGAAATATCCACACCAGTAAGGAAAAAATACAGATAAAGACAGTTTTTGAAGAGCAATGGGATACCTAGCATAACAATCCGTCGAGATGATGAAATTCTCTTGTACATTAATTCACCATGATTGTAAAATCAAAAATCCAAAACCAGACAATGAATATTGTAAATCAAAACCTTATTATCTCCAAGATGCAATATGAGTGTATATGGC